>VEPD01000310.1 GCA_012027035.1 Ruminiclostridium sp.
AAGCATTCGCAATATTTCTGCGAGGCGCATAAATGCAATAATGAAGTTTACGCTGCAGCACTAAAAGCATGTCCACAGAACGACCGTTTTGTGGGTAAAATCCTGTGGATTATGTGCATAACCATGTGTATAAGCCGCATTTTGGCTTGTTTTACTTGTGGATAACTGGTTTTGGAAGGAGACAATCCTTTAATCTCGTAGATAATCGGATCGGGGCTCGACATCCCTGCGACAGAAAATATCACTCGCTGCAGACAGGGCATTTCCATTCCTCATTGCCGGATTTTTCAGGGTGTTGGTTGTTACTCAGCTTTTTACTGTTAACAAAGTTATGGTAGTTATAGCATTCCTTTTCATAAGCCTCCTTAGGTGAGGAAGCATAGCTGAATTTAAAGCTTAAGCTTTTTGTTTCATATTTGGAGATTATATTTTTAGTTATATTCAATTGCTTTTTCAGCCTGTCTTTAACATCCGAATCAGAACGCCCTATGTATGTTACATGGAAATTATCTGAATTTTTATCTACAAATCCAAGGGCATAATTTCCACCACTGACTTTGGTTACATTTTCTTCTATTGAATCCTTGTTAAAATCATAAGGGCCGTCCATATTTAAAGAACCCATTAAATCACCTTACTTTCAATATTATGAATGCACGAAGCAACAAGTAAAGTATGCCCTTAATTCTATGATAATATAGGAGATATTTATTCAATATTTGAAGTGCAATTAGGGCATTTTACTGCTTTAATATTTATGGTGCTGCGGCAATAAGGACATTCTTTTGAGGTTGGCTCTACAACCGCCGGTTTCGGTTTGAAGCGATTAATCTGCTTTATGACAATGAAAATGGCAAAGGCAATTATCAGAAAGTCAATAACACTGGAAATAAAAAGGCCGATATTAAGGGTTGCTGCATTATCAGCTTTCGCCAGTGCAAAGCTATCATATGTTTTTCCATTTAAAGGAATGTATATGTTTTCAAATCTATTTTTCCCGGTTATCAAGCTCAATAACGGCATGATCAAATCATTGACCAGCGAACTTACAATCTTCCCGAATGCCGCGCCGATAATAACGCCTGTAGCAAGGTCTATTACATTCCCTCTCATGGCAAATTCCTTAAATTCCTTTAGCATAATCAGCCCTCCCATTTCATTTTAATATCAGACATATATTTTCTAATACTACAGCGAAACAAACATTAATTTACCGGCATTTATGCGCCTTACAGAAATATCGCGAACGCTTTAACGCGTTATTTCTGTAAGGATAATTTAAATGTTTCGCTGTAGTACTATGCAGTTTAAATACTATATATTCTATCATACCTTTTGAATCTGTCACAAGTAATGTTGATTCATAACGGATATTGTATTATTATTATTGATAAGTATGATACGGAAATTAAAATGTTTTAACAAATAAGAAGTGCGGGGATACAATGAAAATTCTTTTAGCGCCGGATTCATTCAAAGGGACAAAGACGTCTATGGAAGTGATAGAACATCTTGAGCAGGCGGCAAGGCGTCATTTCTCACCACTGGAAGTGGTTAGAGTGCCTATTGCCGACGGTGGTGAAGGTACGGTGGATTCGCTTGTAATAGCGGCAGGCGGAGAATACCGGCAGGTGGAAGTTACCGGACCGGTGGGAGGCCGTCGTATTCAAGCCAAATATGGAATTATCGGCGGAAAAACCGCAGTAATAGAGATGGCACAAGCTTCAGGCATCATTTTGTTAAAACCCGGGCAACGGGATCCGTTAACAGCAACTACTTACGGTACAGGTGAATTAATCAAAGCAGCACTGGATGAAGGAATCCGTGAATTCCTCATAGGAATAGGCGGAAGTGCTACAAACGATGGAGGTATTGGCGCTGCGCAGGCTTTAGGCGTCCGCTTTACCGACGGCAGGGGCATGGAAATCGGTTTTGGAGGCAAGGAACTGGCAAGGATAGAAAAAATTGATCTGAACCTCCTGGATTCCCGCATTGGAGAAAGCATCATAACAGTGATTTGCGATGTCAGCAACCCCCTGACAGGTCCCAAAGGCGCCACGGCTGTTTATGGTCCGCAAAAAGGAGTAACCGGTGTATTGTTCAGCTCTCTTGAAGAAGGTATGAAGAACTATGAAAAGCTTATAAAAGAAGCCACAGGGCTTGATATGTCGGAAATACCGGGTACAGGCGCCGCCGGCGGACTTGGAGCCGCTCTGGTTGCATTTCTTGGAGCAGAACTGAAGCCTGGTATCGATACAATTCTGGACTACGTAAATTATGAAAAGCTCCTGGAAGGAGTGGATCTGGTTGTTACCGGAGAAGGAAGGATAGACGGCCAGTCAGTTTATGGAAAGGTTCCCGTAGGTATTGCAAAGCGCAGCAAGCAAAAAAACGTTCCTGTGGCAGTGATTGCAGGGGGCATGGGACACGAAGCCCAAAAGGTGTTTGATTTTGGAATTGACAGTATAATGACTGTCATTAACAGGGATATGACCCTGGAAGAAGCTCTGGCTGATTCGGAAAATTTAATCCGGGATGCGGCCGACAGAATGTTCCGGTTTATTAAAATAGGCATGGCTATAAAAAAAAGCCTTTAGGTTATTTCTCAGGGAGAAAATAGAGATGAAAAAAGCCGATAAAAAAGTAAAGATATCCATTACAGGCGATCTGGGAAGCGGTAAAAGCACTGTATGCAAGCTTATTATGGAGCAATACGGACTCAAGGTGTATTCCATCGGCAGCATTCAGAGATCGCTTGCAAAAAAACACAATATGTCCATACTCGATTTCAATAAATACATGGAAACCCACACTGAAATAGATGAGGAAATAGATAATGAACTGATTGAAATAGGCCGAAGGGATGAAGACATGATTCTCGACTCACGCATGGCATGGCACTTTGTTCCCC
>VEPD01000337.1 GCA_012027035.1 Ruminiclostridium sp.
ACCCACCCCTGGTTTGATGTTGTATCAATAGCAGCAAGTGAAAGGTCTGCCGGCCTTCCCTATTCAAAAGCTATAGAAGGCAGATGGAAGCTTGATGCTCAAATACCCGAAGAAGTTAAAAACATTACAGTAAGAAGCGTTCTAGAGGTTTCACGGGTTGCCGGTGAAGTTGATATGGTTTTTTGCGCCGTTGATATGAAAAAAGATGAGATAAAGGAGCTTGAAGTAAAGTACGCAAAGGCTGAAGTTCCGGTAATCTCAAATAATTCAGCCCACAGATGGACCGATGATGTCCCCATGATAATACCCGAGGTAAATCCGGAGCATACTGCAATAATTGAAAATCAAAAAAAACGTCTGGGTACAAAAAGAGGTTTCATAGCTGTGAAGTCCAATTGCTCACTCCAGAGCTATGTACCTCCCATACACGCCCTTATGTGTTTTAATCCTCAAAAAGTGCTTGCATGCACTTACCAGGCAATTTCAGGCGCGGGAAAGGTTTTCAGCGATTGGCCTGAGATTATGGATAACGTTATTCCCTATATAGGCGGAGAGGAAGATAAGAGTGAGAATGAGCCATTGAAAATCTGGGGGAAAATAGAAGGCGGCAAAATTGTTAAGGCCAAGGGTCCGTCAATTTCCTCACAGTGCTATAGAGTCCCTGTTTCAGATGGACACATGGCCGCAGTATATATCACATTCGGAAGAAAGCCCTCAAAAGACGAGATACTGGCCTGCTGGAAGGAATTTACCGGCAAGCCTCAGATCCTCAGGCTTCCAAGTGCACCGTCACAGTTCCTGACTTATATTGATCAACCCGACAGGCCTCAAACCAGGCTGGAGAGAAATCTGGAAAATGGTATGGGCATATCGGTTGGAAGACTTCGTGAAGATAATATTTTTGATTATAAATTCACCTGCCTTTCGCATAATACTATAAGAGGTGCAGCAGGTGGAGGCATACTTATGGCAGAGCTTTTAAAAGCCGAAGGATATATTCAGTAATGCATTGAAGACAAATATCTGCCATTATGCCTTTATTAACATATGGCTTACATTTATAATACATTAATGAGAAGGGATGTCCTTATATGAAAAAAAGTATTTTTACAGGTTCGGGTGTTGCAATCGTAACTCCTTTCACAAATGACGGAGTCGATTTTGACAAACTCGGAGAGCTTATCGAATTCCAGATAAAAGAGAAAACCGATGCTATCGTTATTTGCGGGACAACGGGTGAAGCATCGACGATGCCTGACAGCGAGCATATTTCAGTGATAGGGTACGCTGTCAAAAAAGTCGGTAAAAGGCTTCCGGTTATTGCAGGCACAGGCAGCAATGATACAAAACATGCAATACATCTAAGTAAAAAAGCGGAAGAAGCAGGCGCAGATGCTATTCTGAGTGTCACACCCTATTATAATAAAACTACGCAGAAGGGTCTGTATGAGCATTTTAAAGTTATTGCCGACAGCTTGAGCATACCTGTAATCTTGTACAACGTTCCTTCAAGGACTAATTTAAACATTAATCCTGAAACAGTTAAACAGCTGTCGGAGATTGAAAACATAGTTGCGATAAAGGAATGCAACCTGAGTCAGGTTGGCGATATCATCAATCTTTGCGGCTCCGGTTTTACTGTGTATTCCGGTGAGGATGGGCTTGTTGTCCCGCTGATGTCTCTCGGAGGCAAAGGCGTGATATCGGTTATGGCAAATATTATTCCGCGGGATACTCATGACATTGCAGCAAAGTACCTTGCCGGCGATGTTGACGGCGCAAGGAAATTGCAGCTGAAAACCTTGAATCTTATAAAGGGTTTATTTTCAGAAGTAAGCCCTATTCCTGTAAAGGCCGCCATGAATCTGATGGGAATGAATGTAGGACAATGCAGAATGCCGCTGGTTGAAATTTCGGATAAAAATCTGGAATTTCTGCGATCGGTCATGAAGGAATACGGATTGATTTAAGAACAGTTAAAATATAGCTTTCCCTTGGCATATTGCTTATGGATTGACCTGAATGAGCGGGTTAAATGAGAGGGGACGCAGGAATGCTTCTTTCTGATTTTGAAAATATTTACATGAATAGGATGTGTTTCCAATGATAAATATATTGATGAGCGGCTGCAATGGAAAAATGGGACAGGTGATTACCAGGCTTTCGGAACAATATGGCGATTTGAAAATCACGGCAGGTTTTGATATTTTTGACTCCGGCAGGAACAGCTACCCGGTTTATTCAAACCTTGAACAGTGCAAGGAAGCCATTGATGTAATCATAGACTTCTCAAATCCTGATGCGCTGGAAAATATAATGAGATTTGCCGTAGAAAAAAAGATACCCATAATAGTTGCCACTACCGGTATCTCCCAGAATCAAAAAAAATTGCTGGATTCTGCATCAGGCACTATTCCAGTCTTCTTTTCGGTAAATATGTCCCTCGGAGTCAACCTTGTTATCGATCTGGTTCGGAAAGCTGCCAGGATACTGGAATCCAATTTTGATATAGAGATAATCGAAAAGCATCATAATCAGAAGCTCGACGCCCCCAGCGGTACTGCCCTTGTCATAGCGGATTCAATAAACTCCGTACTTGAGCTGAAGCAGGAATATGTTTACGACAGGCATTCCCGCAGGAAAAAAAGAAGCAAATCTGAAATAGGTATCCATGCCGTTCGCGGGGGTACGATTGTTGGTGAACATTCGATTATATTTGCCGGAAATGACGAAGTTATAGAAATAAGACATTCCGCAATGTCGAAGGACATTTTCGGGACCGGAGCGCTGAGGGCGGCAAAATTTCTATACAGGAAAGCGCCCGGTTTGTATGACATGAACGATTTAATTGCAGAAGAATAGATGCGGACGGTTACATATGTTTCAAATTTTATGGAGGTGAAAGCAATGTCGGATAAACCCATATCAAAGCTCAATATCACATATAATATCGCTCTTGTGACAATAGAGAATATTCCTAACAACACCAGGTTGATTTCAGACATTTTCAACACCATCGCACAGCAGAAAATCAATATTGACATGATAAGCCAGGCCCCTCCGTTTCGCGGCTCTATCAGTATTTCCTTCAGTCTGCCTTCCGACGATCTTGTGAAAGCGCTCAGCGCGTTAAACGGATTTAAGAAAAACATAAAGGATTTGCAGATAGAAATTGATGCTGACAACACCAAGCTTCAAGTATATGGAGAGGCCATGCGTGATATTCCCGGCGTGGCTGCCGGACTTTTCACCATTCTGGCCAACGAAGGCGTGGAAATAAAGCTTGTAACCACATCGGAGGTAGATATCTCGTACCTGATATACGAAAAGGACGTGGATAAAGCGCTTAACGCAATAAAAAAGGGATATGGCATAAAATAGACTTGGTCAATGCCGTTTATACCAAGGTCTCCGGTCATATTAAATTTTTAAAAATACCTTTTAACTTCAGACGATCCATCTTCCCCATTTTCATCGTTGTTTTTATCTTCGTTGCTTTTATCTTCGTTATCTGAAGGGATCACATCGGTTTCGTTTTCTGTGTTCTCTTCATTATCATTTTCGGCTTCTACATTATCTTTATCATTATCTTCTTCATCTTCCTCATCTTCGTACTCCTCATCTTCCCCCGCTTCAGGTTCCTCTTTCACGGCCATGTATTTCATCAGTTTCGGGTATACATAAAAATTAGTTATCAGCCCTATAAGACTGACTGTAAAGAATGCGTAAAGTATTAACCCTATTATCTGATTGAAAGGTATGATCGCTCCAAAAGTAAGAAATATTATCAACAGACAGAGCAGTAATATACCCACATTGGGAATCAGCTTGATAATTGCAAAGATCAAGGCATTCTTATAAAGCTGCTTAATAGTCAGATTAAATGTCACAAGCATCGGATATATATACATGTGCATCATCATGAAGATAACAAACATCATAATCATAAAGGTAGTTCCTATGATCATGATAATATTTTCTCCGCCTAAAATGATATACGCTCTTATGGACCATACCATCAATAAGGTTACAACAAATCCGATAGTGGAAACAATCGTGCTCTGTTTGAAATTTTTCAAGGCGCTTTCCTTGAAATCACCCCATATAAAAGCATGCTCTTCCCTGCAATAGTTCCTGAGAATGTATGTGAAACCTGCCTGTGCAGGTCCGACAGTTATCATAGGTATACAGAGCAGGACTGATAACAGGATGAACTTGAGAAAAACATCACTAATTAAAGTATCGGTATCGCTGAAAGCCTCCGGTATGATGTTGGGAAACAGGGATAGTGCCACGAACATCCCTAGAATAACTGCCGGTAGGTTGAAAATATTAAACATCAGATTAATCTTTATCAGATTCCAGAATTTCCTTTGCAATATCTCAAGAAACACCAGGATCCTGGCCTTTTTTGGTGCATCCTCAGGATTCGGAACTCCCGGACCCGGTTTTGTATAATCAAAAAATCCGAAAAAGCCTGCCATATAAATTCCCCTTTTCCATATTCAGGTATTTTTTAATGAACCGTTGAAACTTTTCTTAATGTCAAACTTTATTTTATCAGCACTATGCCTATTATTCAATACATTTCATTCCCAATATTTTTACCAACAATTTTTTCTTTGAAGGTATTGACACTCATTACTTATGTCTGTATAATTGATTTTGCTGATGGAACTGTTATTCAGCACACCGCGGGCGGTCGTGGCGGAACTGGCAGACGCGTACGTTTGAGGGGCGTATGGTGAATACCATATGGGTTCAAGTCCCATCGACCGCACCAATTAAAAAGCTATCGATAATCCGGTAGTTTTTTTATATTTCCTTTAGAAAATCCAGCTTTTTATAGTCCTTTTCAAGCCTTTCCCTGAGATATCTTTTTGTGACCTTTCCCACTTCATCAAGAACCGGCGGCGATAAAGTAAAGCTGAACAATTCATCAGCCTTTGAATGAACAATATGCTGGATTGCCTTAACAGCACCCTGTGAAAGCTCCAGAGCAAAAGCATCATTTGTAATACAGGCTTCATTACTACAAATGAACCCACATTTCCGGAAACTGAAGGATATACCTGCCAAATCCTCCCTGCCGCAGATTATGCAGCCTTTTACAAATGGAGCAAAGCCTATGACGGATAAAAATCTGAGTTCGAAAATCCTGGCAATAAGCTCCGGTTCCTTATCTGTCTTTGAAAGCATATGGAGAGAATTGAGAAGAAGTTGAAGTACTTTCGGTGAAGGTTGGTTTTCCTGTATTGCATCATTAATGATATCAATAAAATGAACTGCATAAGTCAACCGTATCATATCATTTCTGATTTCATAAAAGGGCTCTTCAACTTCACAGCTATTTATAGAATACATCTCTCTCCCGCTGAATAGCAAATAGTCGCAATAGCTTAAAAACTGAGTTCCGGCAACCAGTTTGCTGCGCGGCCGCCTGGCTCCTTTTGCAAGCGCGGAGATCCGCCCTCTGCTTCTGGAAAAGATAGTAACTATTTTGTCTGCTTCACCGGTATTGACCTCTTTAATAATAAGACCCTTGGTTTTAATATAACTCATATAAGCCAACCCACAAAATAATAATATTATCCTGTATGCCTATCTTCCTTTTGCTAATACTGTTTCAGCTTCGTCAATTTCCTTTTGCTCTGAAGTATTTTTTCTTTCTTCGATTTCCTTGAAGAAAAAATAAGAATCAATATTCCCCGTGAATTCAAAGGTATTCCATGCAAAATCCTTCAACACTTGTTCCAATCCCCCTCTTCATTTGTTTTATCATTATCTGCAACCTTTTTATGTTACTTTTGTTTCTTGTTTTAGCTTTGACAAAAATAATTTTTGTATACTAGTACACTGTCAACTTTAAAAATATACCATGGTGTCAAGCCTAAATCTGATTTTATAAGTATTTGTCTAAATGTGTATAGTATGAAATTAGGCTTGACACCTTACTTGAAATTTTTGTTCAAAATCACTGCTAATGCAATATTATTTATAACCCAGGGTTTTTAACATATTGTCACTGTTTCTCCAATCAGGCTTTACTTTCACCCATAGCTGGAGAAAAACCCTGGAGCCCAGGAGATTCTCGATTTCCTGTCTGGAAAGCATGCCGATTTTCTTTAACATCTTACCTTCCCTGCCTATCAATATACCTTTGTGTGAATCCTTTTCGCAATATATATTGGCTTCTATATCAACAAGATCCCTGTTCTGCCTTTCCTTGAAGGAAATGACCTCCACTCCTACGCCGTGAGGGACTTCCTCATTTATAAGATTTAATATCTTTTCCCTTATAAGCTCAGCAACTATCATCTTTTCAGGCTGATCCGTCAATATATCATCAGGAAAATATTTCGGCCCCTCAGGCAGGAGCTTCTTAATCTCTTTAATAATTATATCAGTACCGTCATTATTCATAGCGGAAATTGGTATTATTGCTTTGAAATCCATAAAAGCGCTGTAATTTTTTATTGAACTGAGAATTTGCTCTTTTTTGACCTTATCAATCTTGTTGATAATTAAAAACACCTGTGTCTTTAGCTTTTTCAGCTGCTCAAGGATGAAAAGATCCCCTGCCCCAGGCTCCGTGTCGGTAGCTTCAACAAGGAAAAGGACAATATCCACCTCATTCAGCGTATGTTCTGCAAGGTTTACCATGTATTCGCCCAGCTTGGTTTTAGGCCTGTGAATACACGGCGTATCCAGGAAAATAATCTGGCAGTCATCTTCATTGACTATTGTTTTTATTGTATTTCGCGTGGTTTGCGGCTTGCTTGATATTATTGAGATTTTCTCTTTTGCAAACTTATTCACAAGTGTTGATTTTCCTACATTTGGACGTCCGACTATTGTGACGAAACCGGATTTGAAAGCCATCTCCTATTTACCTCCCTTGTCAATAAAGGCGTTTGGTAAAAGCTGCTCAAGGGTATATTCCCTGAAATCACCTTTTTTATTGCTGCATAAAACTCTCAGGCTCTTTTCACTGAATTCTGCAAGCACCTGCCTGCAAATACCGCATGGATGGATGTAATCCTCGCTGTCGCTTGCTATAGCTATTATTTTCAATTTGCTTTCGCCTTCTGAAATAGCTTTGAAAACTGCAGTCCTCTCAGCGCAAATAGTAGCTCCGAAAGATATGTTTTCTATATTTGCCCCCGTATATACATTACCTGAACCTCCAATAAGAGCCGCACCCACTCTGAAGCAGGAATATGGCGCATAAGCCCTGTTCATAGCTTCTTTCGCTTTTTTTATCAGTTCATTTTCAGTCATAAATAACAAATATTCCTTTCTATTTTAGAAAATCTCATTCAATTAATATAGTTCCCAGTTCCCAATATCTGCTTTAATAAAATATCCTGAAAAGCAGAAGCGTCACTGAGAAGCCCAGAACCGCTCCAGCCAGCAATTCGAGTATGCTGTGTATTTTTGCTTGAAGTCTGCTTTGTACTACAAGCAGTGTTACCAAAAGGACTAGTAGGGTAATATTTACATTCTCAGTCCACAAAGCTATTGCAGTGGTTATGGAAAAAGCTATTGCCGAATGCCCGCTCGGCATGCCACCGCTCAGGGGAGTCCCTCTTTTTGTCAAGGCTTTAAAAACAACCGCCAGTAATATTGACATGATCAATGCTATTATGGCAAGATGCATCGGTGCCTGTTTTATTCTTATAATACCAATCTCAAGGCTGGTGCTTACCCTGTCGTAAAATATAAAATATGCGACAATCAATGAAAAAAAAGTTGAAATAAGCACTGCACCCGCAGCAGTGTCCTTTATGATTTTAGCCTTGGGATGAAATACTTCTATAATCGTATCTACCAGAACCTCCATTGCAGTGTTGAAAAGCTCACAGATCAAC
>VEPD01000323.1 GCA_012027035.1 Ruminiclostridium sp.
ATATATTCGTAGCTTCAGACAAATATAGTGAACTCAAAGATAAAACCATATCCGTATCAGAGCTTTCAAAATATCCATTGCTGCTGCTTAAGCAGGACAGCTCGACAAGACGTAATCTCGATATTACGTTAAAACAGCTTGATGTTGAAATATTACCCGAAATAGAGCTTGAAAGTGTGGAGCTGCTGGTGGAATTCGCCCGGATCGGTCTTGGAATAGCCCATGTACTTAAAGAAAGCGCTGAAATACTTATACAGTCAGGCGAACTGTTTGCCGTAAAAACAAAGGAAGCCTTCCAATCAAGAAGGCTCGGTTTTGTACTTATGAAGGATATGCCTCTTTCAAAGGCCTCTTCCGAATTTTTGAGGTTTATAAACGGGAATCAACCTTGAATCTGTTCATCTTTTACTCTTGCTTTTATTTGCGCAGGTGTAGAAAATAAAAAGCGGATGAACCTCTGGATTTATATCGTATTTGCAAAGCTCAGTTTTTTTCAGCTGTATGATTTTTTCGTACACTGAACTTTTCCGGACAACTTACGATCGTTCCATACTTGATACACTAATGCCATTGTTATAAAGCTCATCCGGACATATATCCTGGCCTGTTGCCCACTCCAAGGTTATATCCCTGACCTTGACGGTATTAAACAGGCTCTTGTTCTTCAATTTGCTATAAAACGGCTTTTCAAGCAATGCCGACATATCATATATCTTTGTTTCCCCATTTTCAAAAAAAACCTGCAGGCAATAGTTTTCCAAAGTCTTAACTTCCTTTGGTCTTGGTATCATATAAATCACTCCAATCCCTTTATCGTAAAATACTCACCAGTTTCTTGAACAGTTTTCCAAAGTGCTTCAAGCTCCTCTTGATGAATAGCAGCCCAAGCGGCAACAAGTTTCTGCTGCTTCTTTGGAATATTTCCGGTTATAAGCTCTCCATCAAGTGTAAACGTTCCAGAGAATTCCCCATAAACCGCATGAAAATGTGGCAAATGATGCTGTTCCTGATCATTGAAAAACATCCTTATTAGAATTCCATAAAACTGTGAAATTAAAGGCATTTCATCACTCTCCCGAATTACTTTTACATACTATTATTTTATCACAAAACGAAGTTAAAATCCATCAAATGGATAGTGTTGTCCTATACAGGAGGGGGCCTTGAAAAGCTACTAATTGTTTTCATTAATTATCGTTCATATCAAATTTAACTAAACTTTCAATTAATAATTTTTTCTGTTTATAAATTTCGTTCTTTAAAATTATATCATTATATCCTTCATTCTCCATGCTATAATTTTGCAAATTGATATTAAAATTATCCTGAAATTTTTCAAATAACTTATCTATGTCGAATCCTAGTTTTTTATCAATTACAGTAATAAAATCAGCAAATGATTGAGTAATAGTTATTTTTTCATCCGTATATCTACCAAATTGTTCTTTTATTTTTTGCTGGTAGATATCTGCTAAATATTGACTTTTATTTTCAATAATTACCTTACACGTATCAACTATTTTTATATTTTCTTCAAAAAACTTGTCAATAATGATAAGGTATTTTTCTAATACTATCGTTCTAAACCAATAGGCTTTCTTGTTAGCTTTTAGCTCTTTAGCACGAGATTCCTTATCTTTTTTAAAAAAGAAAAAAATTAACCCGATATTTGTCAAAGATGTTAATGCAACAATTACATCAGATATACTTCCAAAGGATTCAAATAAATATATATATTGTCTATTGTTAATCGCGTTTTCAATATTTTCCCAAGATATAATTGTGTATATGAGATTAACAAAAAGGCTTGTACTAAATATAACCATGCGCAAAATAATTTTAACCTTTTTCATGTCGTCCTCCTACTTTAATACATCTGATTCTTTTAATGCTCTTGAAATTCCATCATCTATATTTTTCAGAATAACCTCGTCACATTTAAATCGAAATTTATTACGGAATCCTTCTTCCTTAAACTTCCTAATACTTGGACCAAACATTCCAAGAAAAAATGAAGAATTAATAGAGTATAGATCAATCGGAACGATTATTTCTATCAATTTTTCTTCTTTCTCTTTCTCTTCCAAATTAGTTAATCTTCTTACTTCTTCTCCTTTTTCTCTACCTGATAATACTTTTATATCTTTTACTTTATAATTATTTAAGTCAATTACCATTTTTTCGCTCCTCCATTTTTTGCTTTATATATTCTCCATCTATATAAAATTTCATAGATATTATTGTTCCTGGGAAGTAATTATTTAACATTCTAACATATTTTTTATCTGGTGGCTTTTTCAAATCGTTATCTTCATTAAAAGCTATAATCTGTCTTCTTTCATTGCCAATTAATTCTTCTTTCAAATTATATGTTCCATCAAAGTAAATTTGTGTATGTCCTGAAGTTATTGTCATTATAGGATGTCCACCATCCTTATTTTTCCCAATACTTTGTAAACCATCTATTAACTTTATTGTACCAGTACCCCTATCGGGATCTTTTTTATTTCTAAATCTACTTACACCATCTTGTAAGGCATATAATGTCCAAAGATTTTCTACTGTCCATTCATTTTGTCGAAATAATGTAATATGCTTTTTAGTAATAGATCTTAAGGATTTAATTGTGCTTCTGGTAGTATCTGCCGAATTTAAACTTTCATATATTGTTTGTCCGAAGTTAAAAATTACCAAATGACATTCACCATACTTGCCATTTCTATGTAAATTATAGTGACCAAGTGTATACCATTTTTTTAAATCTCCACCATGTGCTTTACAGTTATCAATTATTTCACCAAGCATTTCGCTAAGCTTTTGCTTTCCTTCTTTTTTTAAAGTCAATTTTTGAGTAGATAAACACTGAAGAATATAATCAACAATCTCAGTAGAAACAAAATCTGATTCTCCCGATATTATTAATTCAAGTTTTCTAATGTTGTTTTTTATTGATTCAGCAAAACCTAAATGTTTTAATATACCACTAGTCCTAATAAAATCTCTAACATTTCCTTCAGGCGGTAATTTTCCTTCAAGTTCAAACTCTTTATGCAACATTTTCCTACTATTGTTCATTTCCATTACAATAATATCCATTATAGTTGATGCACCTATACCTAATGTGTTACATTCTGAATGATCGAAAAAAATTTTTTTAACATTTTTAATAGTACCATAATAATATATTTGCTTTAATGTATCAATTGTTTTATCAGGATTTTCCGATAATGAAAATACCTCTGGAATTTTTATGTATGCAGTACCATCTAAAAATACATCCCCTTGTTTATAAAATTCTTTTTCGTATAAATATTTTAATAATCTTGTTATTATTAAATTACCTGAATTTATACTAATTCCGCTACTAATTCTTGCTTGTTTTTTCTTTTTTCTATGACTTAAAGCTTCTAAGCCCTTAAGAGATTTATTAATTTCATGTTTTTTTCTTTTTATTTTTCTCATAGAAGCTTTTTTCATTTCTTACTCCCCTTAAAACAAATGGACTAAATATTCAAAAACGTTAATTGCAAAACTAAATTCTACCCCTTATACAGGAAATATAGAATTTAATTTTACAAATCTGCATGTAGAATTTAAAAGTGCAAACTAAAATTTACTTTTTCATTTGAGCAAAATATGCAGCCATCCATCTATGCCCCCACATCTTTCTCCTTACACATATTTCGGGGACATGGAGGGATGGCTAAAGTTGAATCTATTGACTATAAAAATATCCCTTCTGAGATTTATCCTATCTGTTATTGTCAGCTTGGCAAGACAATCATGCTACCCTTCAATTTCAATATCCGCAAGCCTAGCCAGAAGCTGGTTGCTTCTTTCGATAAATCCGGTCATTGCATCGGGCTCAAGCTGTTTGTGGCTCATCATCGCAAGATCGTAAATATGCCGGCAGATCATATCGGTATCAGCTTTTTTATCCGCAGCATCCTTCAGCTTAACCAATGCCTTTATAAGGTGATTGCTCCTATTCAGTACCAGTGTCTGCTCTTCGGGGAACATACTCCGCATATCCATCCCACCGCCGTACATCCTGCTCATTTCCTGCATTCTTCTGGAGTACTCGGAAAGCAGTATCATTCCGGGAACCGACGTTGCCTTCAAAGCCTCGACCTGAACCTTGAGCTTATCGTTGGCAAGGGCGTTTTTAAACAATTTCTCAAGCTCTTCCGCATAGGATTTATCTGTTTCTGTGTCTCCGCTTTCCTTTAAATTATCGGACAAGTCAGAGTCAATTCGTGTAAATTTGATGTTATTTTCCTTCATTTCAAGGAACTGCATGAAATGGTTGTCTATCATGGCCGTAAGAATCACAGCTTCCATATCATGCTCCTTGAATATCTTAACATACTGGGACTGCTGCTTCTCATCAGATACATAAAAGACCTTGTTCTCATGTTTTTCCTTGTTTCTTTCAAGGTAATCCTTCAAGGTAACATAATCGCCGTTGGTGGTTTTGAAAATCACTATATCCTTTGCTTTTTCAAAAAACTTGGCTTCCCTTATACAGCCATATTTTACAAAGGGATTAATATCATCCCAGTATTTGTTATAGCTTTCTCTTTCACTTTCGAAAATGGAGGTAAGCTTGTCCGCCACCTTTTTGGTGATATGAGTGGATATCTTTGCCACATAGCCGTCATTCTGCAAAAAGCTCCTGGAAACGTTCAACGGCAGGTCGGGGCAGTCAATCACACCCTTCAGCAGCATCAGGAATTCCGGAATCACTTCCTTGATATTATCGGCCACAAATACCTGATTATAATAAAGCTTGATCTGGCCTTCATTAGTCTCAAACTCATGCTTAAGTTTCGGAAAGAACAAAATACCCTTCAGGTTAAAGGGGTAATCCATATTCAAATGTATCCAGAACAACGGCTCGTTGAAATCATGAAAAACTTTTGTGTAAAATTCCTTATATTCCTCTTCAGTACAGTCTTTAGGGTTTTTAAGCCACATCGGATGGGTATCGTTAAGAGGCTTCGGCTCATCCTTCTTTGCTTCTTCGCCATCATCCGTCTTTTCTTCTTCGACCTTTTCCTTCTTCTCTTTTGGCTCTTCCTTTTTTGCCGCATCCTCCAGATATACCTCAAAGGGCAGGAAAGAGCAGTATTTTTCCAAAACCCCACGCATCTTGAAGTACTCAAGGAATTCCAAACTGTCCTCGGACAAGTACAATGTTACTGTCGTACCTCTTTCAGTACGGTCAGAGTCGTCCATTTCATACTCCGTACCGCCGGTGCTTGTCCATCTGACAGCTTTTTCATCCTTTTGATAAGTCAGCGTATCTATCTGGACCTTTTCAGACACCATGAACGCCGAGTAGAACCCGAGCCCGAAATGTCCTATTATCTGATTCCCTTCATCTGCTTTATCCTTATATTTTTCGAGGAAATCCACAGCTCCGGAAAACGCTATCTGATTAATGTATTTTCTGACTTCCTCACCGGTCATTCCAATGCCGTTATCAATAAATTTTATTGTTTTGTCGTCTTTATTAACAATCACTTTTATTATATATTTTTCTTCTTCTCCGATCTGTGCCTCTCCAATGGAAACAAGCTTTTTAAGCTTACTTATGGCGTCGTTTGAATTGGATACAAGCTCGCGGACGAATATGTCCTTTTCTGAATAAAGCCATTTTTTTATAATTGGTAGAATATTCTCGGTATGAATGGATATGTTTCCGTTTTCAAGCGGCATTTTGAACCCTCCCATAAAATATAAAGTATTGATTTTTTACATAATCAATCCAATAATTATATTACAGCTTTGGATAATTCCTTGTCAAGATAAAATTAGCACTCTATTCCAGAGAGTGCTAATTTTTTTATGAACAAAAAATCATCACAGAATCAGATGGCACATTTATTACCAGACAAGCCCTTAGCTGAACTTCAAGATTACAACATGCTTATTCATACGGACAATCATATTATTGAAAAGATTTTTCAGGCAGGATCGCAATTCATCATCGGCTTCAGTAAAGCTGAAGCCATACTCATATTCATTTATTTCAATGCCGGTTTTATGAACGATGTGTCCATTTAGTTTAAAGGTGTGTTCCAGCATATTGAATTTTAACTCAATCAAAACACGATTATCTACCGGGAGACTAAGCGGCGAAACGAATCTCAACCCGCCCGGGCTCAGATCGGTAAGCCTGACCCTTGCAGTACCGGTAACTACTTTGCACTCGCCAATACGTACTATTGTAATATCTGCAAATACCGGGCTTTCCGGCTTGATCCTCATATATTTCCTGCAATAGTTCCGCTCCGGCATATTTTCACCTGCTGCAAGCCTGAAACTTATAATGATTTTTCCCAAATCATAACAGCCTGTTCAGCAAATTCATATTACCATATATTTACATTTTCATCAATATATTTTTTGATTATTTTATCATATTCTTCACGTACAGCTTGTATTACAGGGTCTCTTGCAGATTGGAAACAGACTTCTTCGACCATGGTCACAGGCAATACCTTTATAGAAGTACCCGACAGGAAAAGCCCGTCAATTTCCTTTAGCGAGCTAACTGCCGTAAAAACTTCACGAACTTCATATCCGGCAGATCTACACGCTTCTATTACATATTTGCGTGTTATTCCTTTCAGCACATGCG
>VEPD01000106.1 GCA_012027035.1 Ruminiclostridium sp.
TGAAGATCAAGTAAAAAATCTATATAAAATGATGGATAAAAAGATAAATGTCTATAGCACATCCAGTATGGGAAGATTTTTCGATGGAGTCTCTTCCTTAATAGGATTAGGTAATTTTTCCAAATACGAGGCGAGCGCTGCTATAATTTTAGAGAAGATAGCGGATAAAGATATTCATGATTCGTATTCAGTCGATATAAGAAAAGACAATGATATGTATCTATGGTACTGGCGTCCAATTATTGAAGAAATTATTTATGATTTATCAGAGGATAAACCTGCGTCAACGATTAGTTCAAAATTTCACAATTGTGTGGTAAACTATATCTGTGAAATGACAGATATTCTAAATAAGGAAACAGGACTTTCCGAGGTTATGCTGTCAGGCGGAGTGTTCTATAATTCATGGATCAGTTCAAAAGCTGAGAAAAAGCTGCTGGAGAAAGGCTACAAGGCCTATTTGCAGAGGATTTTCCCGGCGGGTGATGGAGGAATTGCGTTAGGTCAGTTGATTATAGCAAATGAGTTGATTATATCAAATGAGGTGATTTGATTATGTGTCTTGCCGTACCTGCAAAAGTTATTGAAATTTTTAATGATAAAACTGCAATTGTTGACATTTTAAGCGTACAGCAGCGGACAAATATTTCGCTGGTTGATGTTATGGAGGGCGATTGGATCCTCATCCACGCCGGAGTTGCAATAAACAAGATAGACCGGCAAATGGCAGAGGAAACATTAAAAATATTGAAAGAGCTGGAGATAGATAAAAATGAATCTGAGTGAATTCAAAGATTCAAAACTGATTCTTGATAAATTAAAGTCTCTTATAAAGTCCGCTTCCACCGGCAAAATAACCATAATGGAGGTCTGCGGAACGCATACCATGGCTCTGTTCAGATTCGGCGTAAGAGATGTGCTGCCTCCCGGCATCAGCTTGATTTCCGGCCCCGGCTGCCCCGTATGCGTTACCGATAATCTTACAATAGACAAGCTGCTGTTTCTGGCAAAGCGTAAAGACGTCGTCATTGCTACGTTTGGCGACATGCTGAGGGTGCCTGGGACAAATACCTCTCTGTATCACGAAAAGGCAAACGGTGCAAAGGTAGAAATCCTTTATTCTCCCTTGCTTGCGCTTGAAACAGCGAAAAAGTATCCTGATAAAAAGGTAGTTTTTATAGCCGTCGGTTTTGAAACTACCATACCAGCGGTTGCATTAACCTTAAAAATGGCAAAGGAGCAGAATATAAGGAATTTCTATATACTCAGCGCCCATAAGACGATACCGAAAGCCCTTGAAGCTTTGGCGTCCATGGAAAAAAAGGTCGATGCATTCCTGCTTCCCGGCCATGTTTCCTCTATCATTGGAGCGTCCGCATACGATGTTCTGGCTGAAAAATACGGAATACCTGGCGTTGTCGCCGGATTTGAACCGGTCGACATGCTCCAGGCTATTTACATGATAGTCAGGATGGTCAACGCTTCTGAAAAAAGAATTGTAAATCAATACAGCAGAGTGGTCTCCGGGCAGGGGAATATTATGGCCCAAAATGTTATAAACGAAGTGTTTGATGAGTGTGACGCCATGTGGAGAGGTATCGGCGAAATACCCGGGACAGGTTTGAAGCATAATAAGGATTATGAGGAATTTGACATAGAAAAGCAAATTGAAATTGATGTGCCATATTCAAAAGAACCTGCCGGATGTCTTTGCGGAGAAGTCCTCTGTGGTACTAAACTGCCTTTGGATTGCTCGTTCTTTGGCAAAAAATGTAATCACGAGCACCCTGTCGGACCATGTATGGTGTCGTACGAGGGGACGTGTGCGGCATATTACAAGTATGCGAAAAGGTCTTACGATAAGGTATGAGATTGCCGCGCTATCGCCCGCAATGACACTATTTTCATCGCGAAGAGCTTGCGACGCGGCGATCCAGCGCTATCGCCCGCAACGTCAAAAAAGCGGATTGAAGTAATATGGAATTCAAAGGGGAGTAAGAAAATGGGTGATGAAAAGATTCTTCTTTCCCATGGAAGCGGCGGAAAGATGATGCATGATTTAATATCCGGAATGATAAAGCAATATTTCAGTAATCCAATCCTGGATAAGCTCAACGATTTTGCAGAGGTTGAAGGCGCCGGTAAAATAGCAATTTCTACCGATTCATTTGTTGTAAAACCGTATAAATTTCCAGGCGGCGATATCGGCAAGCTTGCTGTATGCGGGACAGTGAACGATGTTGCCGTAAGCGGAGCAGAGGTATTGTATCTGACGCTTGGGTTTATAATTGAAGAAGGATTCAGTATGAAGGATTTTAATGATATATGCCGCTCCATAAAAAGGACTGCTGACGAGGCAGGGGTAATTATTATCACGGGTGATACAAAAGTGGTTGAAAAAGGCGCGGCAGACGGCATCTATATAAATACTACAGGAATAGGCATAAAAAGGAAGTATTACAATATCGGCGCAGAGTTTGTGCGGCCTGGAGATAAAGTCATTGTTACCGGCATGATAGGAGAGCATGGTATAGCCATTTTAAATAGCAGAGAAGGTTTATCCTTTAATACAAATCTTGTCAGTGATTGTGCTCCGTTAAACGGTATGATTAAAGAGTTGCTTGAAGCCTGCAGTACTGTAAAATGCATGCGGGATCCGACAAGGGGCGGAGTTGCTACAACGCTGAACGAAATAGCCAGACAGTCATCAGTAAAAATTAATATTTTTGAAGAAAATATTCCTATAAATCCTGCGGTTCAAGGTGTGTGTGACTTATTGGGCTTTGACCCCCTTTACGTGGCCAATGAGGGTAAATTATTGATATTCCTGTCTGCTGATGAGGAACAAAAGGCAATTGAAGTGTTAAGAAGGAACAAATACGGTAAAGACTCTGCAGTGATTGGAAAGGTAATTGAAGGTAGTCCGAGGGTCAATATAAGAACCATCCTAGGAAGCCACAGGATTGTTGATGAATTAGTAACGGAGCAGCTCCCGAGGATATGCTGACATGTCATTTCTTAGTGTAGCTCCCTATAAGTTCGTTAGCAGATAAAACCGTTAATCTATAGCGCAATATGGAAAGAATGTGAACTACCCTGGTGACGGGTGAACATGGCTGCAAACTTCTGCATCAGGTTCCGTCATGGGCAGGCTGTAATGTCCTGTCTCACTCCAATGCGGGCGCTTGTCATTCGCCTTCCGTGGCTCATACAAGCGTCTGCGGCATCCGTGCCGCAGGGTAACGGCCGCA
>VEPD01000347.1 GCA_012027035.1 Ruminiclostridium sp.
GACATACTTGATATGACTGTAGAGGATGCTGTTGAATTTTTCAAAAACATTCCGCGTATAGTAAGAAAATTTGAAACGCTTTTTGATGTAGGACTTGGATATATAAAGGTAGGTCAGCCGTCAACGACATTATCAGGCGGCGAAGCTCAGAGAATAAAGCTTGCGACGGAATTATCAAAGCGTGCCACCGGCAAGACCATGTATATATTGGATGAACCTACGACAGGCTTGCATATGGCCGATGTTCACAGGCTTGTTGATATTCTGCAGCGGTTGGTGGATACAGGAAATACCGTAGTGGTAATTGAGCATAATCTTGATGTTATAAAAACTTCTGACTATATAATAGATCTTGGCCCTGAAGGGGGCGGCAAAGGCGGTTATATTATCGCCTGCGGGACTCCCGAAGCGGTAGCGGAGATAGAGGCTTCATATACGGGCCGGTTTATGAAAAAGGCGCTTATGAAGCAAGCTCTGCAGAAATGACCGCGAACGCTTTAACACATTATTTCTATATGTACAAGAAAATTCGCTTCGATGCTCAAGCTTTAAGCGAAGCGAATTTTCTTTGATACATTCTGCCTGGCAGAATCTGTCTATAATCCGGTGAGGCTTGATGACCTCCTGGATTTTTCCGGCGTCAAATCCATGTACATTTACGTGGAAGAAAGATATTTTCCTTTATACCGGATCGCAAAACCCGTGTCGAGGACTTACAAACAGGAGCAGGAAAACAAGTATAAAGAACAATATTGCGCAGTCATTATTAAAAATGCTGCCAAGGATTTTTCCATCTGACATAATTAACACCTCCTCATTCCAAATCGTTAACTTACTGCAATGTAACTAATATAAATATATTCCGGTAAACAATAATCGGTTACAAAATCGGTATTATAAATTTATGCATGGTTGGAATCCGATCGTTCGGGTAATTGTTAATTTTATGTTAAGTTGTATTGAATTACACTTTGCAGTAGTATATAATTTTTTTGGTAATGTATAATGTGATTTTTACTATATTTACAGGAAATCATAAATTCCATCTGATATACGAAAACCGGGGATTGAAAGTGTGTTCCCATTATGAAAAATTACTTGGAAAAGAGGAGCCGGAATGTTTAGAATTACTGCCAAAGAAGGAGTTTTTTTCGATTTATTCGTTTCTACCGCAGAAGATACCTGTAAAGCGGCAAAACAGCTTGAAGAGCTTATGACCAATTATGTAAATGTAGATGAAAAAATAGGTGCGCTGGAAGAAATCGAGCACCGTTGTGACGGGCATGTTCATAGGATGCTGGAGCACCTTAACCGGTCATTTATAACTCCAATAGACCGGGAAGATATCTTTGAGATAGCCAAGGAACTGGATAATATTACCGATGCGATAGAATCAACCGGTCACAGATTCAGGATGTTCAACGTCAAAAGTATCAGAGAAGACGCCATAACCCTGACAAAGCTGATGGTACAATGTACGGAAGAGCTTTTAAACGTAATGTCGGAGCTTAAAAAGATGAAAACCAGCAAAACTTTAAAAAATAAGATAATAGAAGTTAACAGGATAGAGAATGTTGGCGATGACATTTTCAGAGGTGCAATGCAAAAACTGTTTGTCAGTGAGCATGATCCTCTTGAAGTTATCAAGTGGAAGGAAATATACGAATACCTTGAAAACACACTGGATGCTTGTGAGGATGTGGCCAATATAGTTGAAGGGGTTGCTATGAAAAATGCCTGAGGTGATAAGGCTAATCATATTTTAATGCTATTATGAGGAATGCCCATATGCGCAAATTACCTGTTGATTGGCCGTAAGTGCTCGATATGACGACCGTGATACAGGTATTGTTATTTATATGGGCTTAAATTATTCTGTTCACTTGGCAAAGGTTCAGACGGTTGTATTGTAAATAGACCGGTAATATGATTATATGCTATACTTTAGTTGTATTTATTCACAGCAAGGATTGGAGTTGATGACAGATGATGCTGTGCTCAATATGCAAGGAAAATTTTGCAGTTGTTTTTATAACTAAAATCACAGACGGAAAGCAGACACAGGAGGGCCTGTGTTTATCCTGCGCAAAAAAACAGGGCATACAACCGGTAAACCAATTAATTGAACAAACCGGGATGTCTGAAGAAGATATAGATAATCTGAATAAGCAAATGAGCAGCTTGTTTGAGAATATGGAGCCGGATAATGCAGCCAATGAACCTGTTCCACAAAATCCTGCCGCCAAAGGCAACCCGTTTTTCAATTTAATAAATCGTGCATTCCCTAAAAATGATGAAACCAATGAGCCTGCGGGTGAGCAAGGAAAGGAAAATATTGAAGAGAAGGAAAGTAAAAACGGTACAAGGACAAAGACCCAGGAAAAGAAAAATTTAAAAAAGAAGAAATATTTGGACATGTATGGTTCCAACCTGACGGATATGGCAAAAGAAGATAAGATTGACAGGGTAATCGGCAGGCACGGGGAAATCGACAGGGTAGTCCAGATTTTAAACAGAAGAACTAAAAACAATCCCGTGCTGATTGGGGAGCCGGGCGTCGGGAAAACTGCAATAGCTGAAGGACTGGCAGTAAGGATTGCCAAACGGCAGGTACCTGCGAAGCTTTTCAACTCGGAAATCTATTTGCTCGATCTCACCGGTATAGTGGCGGGAACTCAGTTCAGAGGCCAGTTTGAAAGCCGGATGAAGGGTATAATAGAAGAGGCTAAGGCTCTAGGAAATGTTATACTTGTTATTGACGAATTGCATAATATTATGGGAGCGGGAGAGGCGGAAGGAGCAATGAATGCCGCCAACATACTGAAGCCGGCGCTGTCCAGGGGTGAAATCCAGGTAATAGGCGCCACGACTATGAACGAATACCGCAAGCATATTGAAAAGGACTCGGCTCTTGAAAGAAGATTTCAGCCGGTGATTGTGGATGAACCTTCCATAGAGGAGTCCATTGAAATACTGAAAGGTATCAGGGATTATTATGAGAATTACCACAGGGTCAAG
Organism: Ruminiclostridium sp.; assembly: GCA_012027035.1. Classification (GTDB taxonomy): domain Bacteria; phylum Bacillota; class Clostridia; order Acetivibrionales; family DTU013; genus MnB-11. The sequence continues at coordinate 3,019 of VEPD01000347.1, forward strand.
ATTTCCGACGAAGTCCTGGAAGCAGCTGTCACACTCTCTGAAAGGTATATAACCGACAGATTTTTACCGGATAAAGCCATAGACGTTATTGACGAGGCCGGATCCCGGGCAAATCTCAAGAACTCCGGACTGGTTGAGCTTGAAGCTTTAAAGGACGAGTTGAAGAAGGTCCAGGAAGAAAAAGAATATGCGGTTTCGGCGGATTCCATCGAAGACTATCAGAAAGCGGCGGACCTGAAGGTGAGGGAATGCAAGATCACTCAGAAGATTAAAGTCTTTGAGGAGAACAACAAGGAAGATGAAATCACAATTGAAGATGTTGCACATGTGGTGGAAGCATGGACAAAGATACCTGTTCAACGGCTGACGGAAGTCGAGGCCGTCAAGCTCCTTAATCTTGAAGAGAGACTTCATAAAAGGATTATAGGGCAGCATGACGCCGTAGTGAGTATTTCAAAAGC
>VEPD01000274.1 GCA_012027035.1 Ruminiclostridium sp.
TATTTTCCAACAAACAAACTCGGAAAAGGTGTAATATGAAGGTTCTAGAAGCGCTTGAAAAACTGGGCCTGACAGAGAATGAAAGCAGGGCATATACGAAACTGGTGGAACATGGTCATCTATCTGCAAAAGAAGCAAGCAAGCTGACCGGAATACCATACTCAAAGATATACACGACTCTTATCTCTCTGGTTGATAAAGGATGGGTAAGCGTCAAAGAAGGGAGACCGAAGAAATACAGACCGATTGACCCTTCTTTTGCCTCAGATCTTGCCTTTAAAAATCAAACAGAGGTTCTTACAGATGCTTCAAAAACGATAAGCGATATATTACAATCATTATATAGTGAAGATACAGTTGCTGGAAAGTCAGAGATATGGAGTATCAGGGGACATGCCAATGTATTAAGGAAGCTCAGTGAGATAATCGGTTCATCAAATCATGAGATTTTTTGTCTTCTGATGAATCCTGATGATAGCGATCTAATACAGATAAGCACTATGATTCAAGAGGCGAAAGAAAGGGGATGCAAAGTGCTTGCTTACTATAAAAAATCGCCAGAAAAGGAAATTAACCCATATATCAAGAATACGATGATAGTATGGGAGTCTTCACACAAAATTACCGGGAGAGGAATTTTCCTTTTCGCAGATTCTAAAATCATATTCTTGAGTTCACTTGATGAGAAGTCAATAGCGCTATGGTCTAACGATTTGAGTTTAGCCGAGGTCGTCAGGAATATTGCCTCAATTAAAAAACTGGGAAATTATTCTTCCTGTATGAGCGCATCAGCAGGCAAATTTAGCAGTACTGTTTGAATCGGCAAATCAGTTAAAATGAAATTTATCTGGATGCAGCATGAAGGGAAAAATAGAAATAATGCGCAGGCATAATCGTAATTGTAGCTTATTAAAGAGGTGAACTCAATGGGAAAACATGGTGCTTTCATCTGGAATGAACTCATAACTCCGGATCAAGAAACAAGCGGGGACTTCTACAGCAGGCTTTTCGGCTGGGACCGGAAAGAGGTGAATGCGGGGCCGTTCGGTACCTACACTATCTTCCAGCATAATGGCAAGGGCGTTGCTGGCATGATGAACCCGACCATCGACTACACTCGAAAGCTCGGCGCCCGCTGGTATGCATATGTGGCGGTCGAAGATGTCGATGCTTATGTAGCCCGCGCAAAAGAACTTGGCGGCACGGTCATAGCCGGTCCTGATGATATCCCGGGAGTCGGCCGGGTATGCCTCCTGGCTGACCCGACCGGAGCGCTCATCCGTATAATGCAACCTGCAGCGGAGCCAGAGTAGGCAGGTGTGGTTGTTGCTCGGATAACACAGAGAAAGCCAGTTATGAATCCAAGAAAACTGCAGATAGGCAAGGTTCTATTTCTTATATTAGAAAAATAGATAGATATATATGAAACTCGGATTAAAGATTGGTTTGGTTTGTTTGATAATTATAGCTTTAATCATTGTTTCGAGAATCATACTATTGTCGCCTTCTGAATGCTTTAAGAAACCAGAGATAAGCGATATTCAAATACAACCTATTGATGAAAATAGTATCAAGATTATATGGAGAACAGATACTGAAACATATAGTACAGTAATGATAAGCGAACAAGATAAAGTGAATGAAATACTGAAAAAATCATTTTCTTGTAATCTTACAGGGAACTTGAACTTGGCAGGAGAAAAAGACGATGATATCTTTAAAAAATACAAATTATCTTTTTCAAAATATAATTGCTCTTTCTCTTATGAGAATGGAGAACTTTCTCTGATACATAATGGTAATTCATACGGCTACTGCACGACTGGGAATTATTTGAGTTGTATATCCAGAGCTGCTTATGAACAGAACAGCACAAATCATTCAGTAATTTTTGATATTTTGCAGCTAGATACAGAATATACTTTCGATATTTATGCAGATAATGCCTGTGAGCTAACTTCGATAAAAACCGTTAAATTTCGAATGCAAGAGAAAAATGCATCAGGAGCTTCCAGGCAGGCAACTGGAGGCATGTCTTTTGAGGAATCCATAGAACGCGGATTGACAATACTTGAAAAAGTTGAATTATCAGAAGATGAAAAAGCCAAACAATCGAATTTGATAAAGAATATCCCGGAGGAAGTAAAGCAGGAATTCAATACTAAATATGAAGCCTGGAAAGAAACCTGGGATGACCCATATCTAATAATTCACAGTAATCCAAGAATGTTTGCTCAATCAAGGCAATATGAAGAATTTCTCAGTTTCTGTAAGGAACAGGATAAAACGATATGGCCTCTTTTATTCCAAAAATATGAGCAAGGAGACGAACTTGTTAAAATGGTTATCATAGATTTGACATATACTGAATATGGTTCTCTTTTGGATGAAATAAGGCAGGAAAGCACCAAGGAGAGATACACTGCCGAAGGTGCATACATAGCCCCATCAGAGAACGCAAATATGATGAAATATATCAAGAAGCTATTGGCATTAATATGATTACTGTATTGATTAATAACCCTTTTTAGCACTTACTACATAATTTAGATTGGCTGGGAAATATTTCGGTTTTTGCCGAAAGGAGAGTCACATAATGACGATTATGATAAAACGCAAATCTGATTCCAATACTTTTATAAATCAGATAGGGCTAATACAAAATATGAAAACTTATATTGTAAGAGCCGTTGATTCTGGAAATATTCAGCGTAGTCCAACATTTCAGGCAGTATTCAGTTATACTTTTTCAAAATCGACTGGTTTGCCTTTTAAAATAATTTTTGACAGCGGAGGAATTGACGTTGATAAAATATTAGCAAACAGCACGCCTGCTACTAAAAAACTAAGCATTATTGATGCTGGGCTGTATTATAATGTGATTGATGGAATGAATAAACCCGTAGCAAGCGACTTGATAAAATTATGGCATGGAAAGAGTGATGAAGAAATTCCAGAAAAAGAAAAGATGATTATTACGAAAGCCTATTCTGAGGTTAAGACTAAGGTTCATACAGTCCAGATGAACTATCGAAATGCAGCACTGGTTGAGGCTGGTATTCCGAAAAATTTTCTGCCTGATATGAGGGTGCCTTTCAGATATGAAAAAAATTTGAGGCTTATTTTACCAGTTGAAAAAAGTGTGACCAAGAAGGTTGAAGACTATTATAAAAATCTTCAGGTTCAGGCGCCTGTGATTAAACTTTATGGTGACCTTGTAAGCGTTGAGCCATTAAAAGACGAATTAAAAGGCGGAATAGAGACTGCAAGGAAACAAGTGAAATATTTTATGGATACCAGATATGAGGCGATAAAGGAAATTGTAAAGTTATTGAAAAATAGAAATAATGCACAACAATCCGAAAGTGTGTTTTGAAGTCGATGAGTATGAAGGTGGTCTTGGTAAATGGAAGAGTATAATTTCAAAAGGAGTCGCAGAAGAAGTTAATGATTACGAGGAAAAGATAATGGTTATGCAGGCTTTCTTCAGTAAGTACGGAATGCCTGATATCAGCACGCATGGATCAATGACCAAAAAGATTGGAACAAATATAGAATCTATTACTCCTGCGACATACCAGGAAATCATGAAAAAAGTACCATTAAAAATAATAAAAATCTCTCTAAATGAGATTACAGGTAAGAAGAAACAGTGATTCTTTGAACGCATAGGAAAATATAAACGAAATTATATGTATTAGAATACGGGTGACTTATTTTGAAAGACATAATTGAAATGATAAGAACAAGGCGAAGTGTACGAGAATATACCGATAAACAAATATCTGATGACGATATAAAATTCCTGATAGACTGCGCAAGATATGCGCCTTTTGGTTCCATGCAGCAGCCCTGGAGCTTCTTAGTAATAACA
>VEPD01000433.1 GCA_012027035.1 Ruminiclostridium sp.
ACCTTTATGTGACTGTCAGGGTGCGTCAGCATTTGATTTTCAAACGTCAGGGCAACGATGTCATTTGTGAAATGCCCATAACATTTGTTCAGGCGACGCTGGGCGCCGAGATGGATGTACCTACCCTGGACGGAAAAGTCAGGTATACCATACCGGAGGGTACGCAAACAGGCTCCGTTTTCCGGTTGAAAAACAAGGGAATTCCATATCTTCGCGGCAATGGGCGTGGTGACCAATATATAAAGGTAGAAATTGATGTTCCCAAAAAGCTAAATGAAAAGCAAAAAGCAATATTGAGGGAATTTGCCGACATAAGCGGAGATGATGTTCATGACCAGCGCAGGGGCTTTTTCGAAAAGATGAAGGACGCCCTGGGGATGTAATTTAAAATGAAGTGGATTGAAATAAAAATAATAACAACTGAAGAGGCTTCCGATGCAGTGTCTGAGATGCTCACATCCGTAGGTGCGAGCGGGGTGGCCATAGAAGATCCAAATGAAATAAGACGCCAGCTGAACAGCCCGGATTCTCTGGACTATGCAGATGCGGATTTCATGAATTCGCTGGTTGAGGATGTGACCATCAAAGCATACTTTCTGTCTGATTCCAGTGGTGAAGGAATTGTAGATATCATCAGGGAAAAGCTTGCATTCATATCACGTTTTCTTGATACAGGGAAGGGCTATTTCGGAATGACCGAGGTAGATGACGAAGATTGGGCGACTGCCTGGAAAAAATATTATAAGCCGTTCAGCATTTCAGAAAACATGGTAATCAAGCCAAGCTGGGAGGAATATACACCCAATGCAGGCGAAACAGTAATCGTGCTTGATCCCGGAATGGCTTTCGGCACAGGCACTCATGAAACAACCAGGCTTTGTGCTCAAATGCTGGGGAAATACATAAAATCCGGTGACAGTGTTATAGATCTCGGCTGCGGCTCGGGCATACTGTCCATAATCTCTGTAAAGCTTGGCGCAGAGCATGTTCTTGCAGCGGATATCGATGAAACGGCTGTCAGGGTAACCCGCCGGAATTGTGAAATAAACGGCGTAGAAGACAAAGTGACCGCTGTCTGTTCCGTATTGGATGGACTTGTAAAACAAAAAGCTGAAATAATAGTGGCAAATATTATTGCCGACGTAATTGTGGGCATTTCTTCCGAGGTTTCCAACCATATAAGACCAGACGGTTTTTTGATTACTTCCGGAATAATAAAAGAAAGAAAAGATGAAGTTATAAATGTTTATTCTTCACAGGGATTTGTATTAACGGAATACATGGAACTGGGCGAATGGGTGGCGATTGTTTTTAAATGTCAAGATTCTTTACAGACAGCAGATATGTTGACAGGGATGCCGGCAAGTTAATTATTGCGGGTGATGATGTCAACCATATAAAAAACGTATTAAGAGTTGTTTCCGGTGATGATTTAGTTGTTTCGGACGGAAGCGGCAATGAATATTCCGTAAGGATTGAAAGCTTTGAAAAGGACTGTATAACAGCTGTAATAACCAATATTGCTCCAAATATAACGGAACCGCCTGTCGATGTTACCCTTTTTCAAGGTATCCCGAAATCGGATAAAATGGAAATAATAATACTAAAGTGTGTTGAATTGGGTGTTAAAAAGATAATACCTGTTCTTACCGAACGGACAGTTGTAAAGTTTAAAGACGCAAAGGATATGGAAAACAAGACTGCCAGATGGCGTCGTATTTCTCTGGAAGCTGCCAAGCAGTGCAACAGGGGAATTGTACCTTTAGTCGAAATGCCCGTTAAGCTGGAAAAAGCTTTAGCGATATCCGGCGAATATGCTTTAAAAATAATTCCTTATGAAAATGAAGCAAATACAGGCATAAGGGAATACATTGCCGGATATAAATCAGGAAGCATATGTATTTTTATCGGACCTGAAGGCGGTTTTGATAAAAGCGAAATCGAGAAGGCTCGGCAATCCGGAGTCAGGCCTGTCACGCTGGGGCCAAGAATTCTAAGGACAGAAACGGCCGGTTCGGCGGTTCTATCGATTTTAATGTATGAACTTGGTGATATGGGCGTATGAAAGAGCTTTTCAATTAATAGTACAGAAATATGAAGTAAACACGAGTAAATGAGAATAAGATAATAAAAATTAAATAAAATAATCAAAACAGGCTTTAAATTGTATATAATTGTGTTATAATACTGTATTGATATATATTGGAAAGCAGGTCTTTATTTGTATGATAAGAAGCATGACCGGGTTCGGCCGTGGAGATTGCCAGGAGGATGGCAAGGAGTTTCAGGTGGAAATCAAGACGGTAAACCACAGATACTCTGGTGTTTTCGTGAAATTGCCCAGACAGATAGGCTTTCTCGAAGAAAAAGTAAGGGATATGGTTGGAAAAGCCATATCCAGAGGTAAAATCGACGTCTATATAACATATAATAATTTCAGTGATGATTCCAAATGCGTTTTGTTTGACGAAACACTTGCAAAAACTTACATAAGTGCAGTTGAAGCTCTCAGGGACAAATTCGGGTTAAGGGATGATATTTCTGTTTCACTGATATCAAAATACCCTGATGTTCTAAAGGTGGAGCAGGCTGAGGAGGATGAAGAAAAAATATGGCTGATGTTGAAAACGGCAGTTGAAAATGCTCTTTCATCTTTGATAACAATGCGGGAAGTTGAAGGTGAAGGCCTGAAAACCGATCTGCTTTCCAGAGCCTTATACATAGAAAAAATACTCGGGGAAATATCTCTTCGTGCTCCTGATGTGGTTAAAGAATACAAGCTGAAGCTGGAAAGCAGAATAAAAGATCTCCTGGAGCAGCAAAGTATGGATGAAAACAGATTAGCCATGGAAATAGCTGTTTTTGCCGACAGATGCAGTATAGATGAAGAGATCGTCAGGCTTGGCAGCCATCTGGGTCAAATGAGGGAAGCCCTGAATATTCAGCAGCCTATAGGCAGAAAGCTGGATTTTCTCATACAGGAGATGAACAGGGAAATCAATACAATCGGCTCAAAAGCAAATGACCTTTCCATTATAAGAAATGTGGTCGAGATCAAAAGTGAAATCGAAAAATTGAGGGAACAAGTACAAAATATAGAATAATTGGAGGTTTTTATGAAACTGATTAACATCGGCTTTGGCAACATAGTGTCTGCAAACAGGCTGGTTGCCATAGTAAGTCCTGAATCGGCTCCGATTAAGCGGATTATCCAGGAAGCCAGGGACAGAGGAATGTTGATTGACGCAACGTATGGCAGAAGAACGAGGGCTGTAATCATTACCGACAGCGACCATATAATTCTTTCTGCAGTACAGCCCGAGACGGTTGCACATAGACTGAATGTCAGGGATGCGGAAGTTGAAGATGATAATGATGTAATTGAAGAAGAATAGGTATAAAAGACAAATAGGTATATTTAAAGGAGGTTGAAGTTGATGATATATCCGCCGCTCAGTTCCTTACTGGGTAAGGTCGACAGCAGGTACACTCTCGTAGTGGCCACTGCCAAGAGGGCAAGGCAGCTTTCGGACGGTTCACACAAGCTTACCAGGTGTGATTCCGAAAAACCGGTGACAATAGCACTTAATGAAATAAATGAAAATAAAATAACGTATGTCAGGACGAAGAGCGGCATTAAATAATAATTGCCGGAAATTATAAGCTGCACAAATGGCTTTATACAGGGAATGATTTGAATTTGTGCAACAGTACTTAGGTAATATAATGCAAGAACCTATTGGGGCTAGGGTTAAAGTTGTTTTACCTTAACCTTATTTTTTTAGAAGGCAGGCGAATCGGATGTTAAAGGGCAAAACTGTAATAGTCGGCGTATGCGGCGGCATTGCAGCCTACAAGGTTGTAGACGTAGTCAGCAGGCTGAGAAAGCTGGGCGCAGAGGTTGAGATAATAATGACAGAAAATGCAATCAAATTCGTAACGCCGCTGACTTTTCAATCAATCTCCCACAGGCCTGTTATAACGGATATGTTTAAAGAACCGGAATACTGGGACATTCAACATATTTCACTGGCAAAAAAAGCTGATATCATTGTTATTGCACCTGCCACAGCAAACATTATAGGAAAAATTGCAGGCGGCATTGCAGACGATATGCTTTCTACCGTGGTTATGGCTGCAAAGGCGCCTGTTCTTTTCGTCCCGGCGATGAACTGCAATATGTATGAAAACCCCATAGTGCAGAAAAATATAAAAGCATTGACGGCACAGGGGTACATGTTCATGGAGCCTGATACGGGAATGCTTGCGGAAGGGACGCAAGGCAAAGGCCGGCTGCCGGAACCGCCCGATATTGTTAAGGAAATCATTCGCATATTAACCGTGAAAAAAGATATGAAGGGCTTGAAGGTTCTCATCACTGCAGGGCCTACAAGGGAACCGATCGATCCTGTAAGATACATATCAAACAGGTCTTCCGGGAAAATGGGCTATGCCGTGGCACAGGCTGCCGCCGACAGGGGGGCGTCGGTCAGATTGATATCGGGACCTGTATCCATAAGCAGTCCTTACAATGTGGATATTGTGAATGTGCTTACCGCGTCTGAGATGCATGCGGAAGTGATGAAAAGCTATAAGGACTTCGATATTATAATAATGGTAGCTGCAGTTGCTGATTATAAAAGCGCTGAGATATCTGATATAAAAATCAAAAAGAAAGACGATGAAATGTACCTGAAATTGGAGAGAAATCCCGACATATTGAAGGAATTGGGCGGAGTCAAGGGCAAAAGGCTGCTTGTCGGGACATGCGCGGAAACAAATGACTTGCTGGAAAATGCAAAAGAAAAGCTTCAGGCAAAAAATCTGGATATGATTGTAGCAAATGATGTAACAATGGAGGGAGCAGGTTTTGAGGCTGAAACCAATATAATAAAAATCATCAAACGCGGCGGTAAAATAAGAGAACTGCCCATTATGAGCAAATTAGCCTGCGCACATGAAATTCTGAATGAAATAATGACATTGGGAGGATATATAAAATGCTTGTAGAAAGATCCATGGAAAAGATTGTTGCACTGGCAAAAAATAGGGGCTTTGTCTATCCTGGTTCAGATATATACGGCGGTCTGGCGAATGCCTGGGACTACGGCCCCCTGGGTGTGGAACTGAAAAACAATGTAAAAAAGGCCTGGTGGCGTAAGTTCGTACAGGAAAGCCCGTATAACGTAGGCGTTGACTGCGCAATATTGATGAATCCGCAGGTTTGGGTGGCATCAGGACATGTGGGAGGCTTCAGCGATCCGCTTATAGACTGCAGGGATTGCAAAACCCGGCACAGGGCCGACAAACTGATTGAGGAATGGAATAAGGCCAATAATATTTCTGTTTCGGTAGATGGCTGGAAAAACGAACAGCTTATGGAATACATAAAGGAGAAGGGTGTAAAGTGCCCGGATTGCGGTTCGGGGAATTTCACTGAAATAAGGAAATTCAACCTTATGTTTAAAACCTTCCAGGGAGTGACTGAGGATTCCAAGGCTGAGATTTACCTCAGGCCGGAAACAGCGCAAGGCATTTTTGTAAACTTTAAAAATGTCCAGAGGACTACAAGAAAAAAAATACCCTTTGGAATTGGCCAGATAGGAAAATCCTTCAGAAATGAGATCACTCCGGGCAACTTCACTTTCAGGACGCGTGAATTCGAGCAAATGGAGCTTGAGTTTTTCTGCGAACCGGGCAAGGATATGGAATGGTTCACATTCTGGAAGGATTTCTGCCATAAGTGGCTGCTGAAGCTTGGTATAAAAGAGGAAAGCCTCAAGCTTAGGGATCATCAGAAGGAAGAATTATCCCACTACAGTAATGCAACCACCGATATAGAATTCAAGTTTCCCTTCGGATGGGGAGAACTGTGGGGAATCGCCGACAGGACGGATTTCGACCTGAAGCAGCATATGGAATATTCAAAGGACGACCTTTCATATTTTGATCCGGCAACAAACGAAAAGTATATTCCTTACTGTATAGAGCCGTCTTTGGGCGCCGACAGGGTGGCGCTGGCGTTCCTGTGTGACGCTTATGACGAGGAAGAGGTTGCAGCGGGGGATATAAGGACGGTTCTGAGGTTCCATCCTGCAATAGCGCCTGTAAAGATTGCAATATTGCCTCTCTCCAAGAAATTGGGTGACGAAGCATCCAAGGTGTATGAAATGCTTATTAAAAACTATGTTTGCGAATATGATGAAACGGGAAGCATTGGAAAGAGATACAGAAGGCAGGATGAGATCGGTACGCCGTACTGTATTACCTTTGACTTTGATTCACTCAACAATGCAAGCGTCACTATAAGGGACAGGGACACAATGCAGCAGGAGAGGATCAAAATTGACGAATTGAATGAGTATTTTAAGAAGAAATTTGAGTATTAATGCGAATATAGATAATATTATATATTTTGAGTATAAAGCCGGAATAATAATCCGGCTTTATTTTTTAACCTTTTTTGTGTAAATTGCATATTTTTATGAAAGCATTAGCTAAAACAGACTTAATGGTAGATGCCCGGTAATGATGTCATGGAAGTGGACAAGCCATAGCTTGAAAAGATACTGAATACTGGAGATATCTTATGTAAATTTAATATGCAAGAGCATAATTATTTAGTAACCTTTTTTTATTTTGCAAATATAATAATATTAGGAATTTAAACAGCAGGATAAAAAAATGGATGATTTACGTATGATTTTATGTTAAGCGTTAACAAGGTATTATGTTAAGGAGGTAAATTATTATGTCCAAAAATGAAAATGGGAATCACAGTGTCAGGCTGGAAGCTGGACAGATTGTGAATCCCGAATCCTTTCCACTGCCCAATGAACTGGTTTGTATTCAGGTTCCCAAGGTTTTTGACCAGGTTGCATTGAGAGATTGTGTGACGAGGACAGTCACACTGATTCCCGGCTCAGGTGTAATAAATCCGAATTTCACTTTTGAAGGTGCGGATGAATTTGACATTGTCGAAGTAAAGGTGATTTCAAAGGTTGATTCACTCACCAGGCCCGGATTTAAAAAACTAAAGCTTTTTGTGCGTATCAGATACACAATACACTATTCCGATGGTGTATCACAATTAAGCCAGACTGATGAAGCCGGGTTCAACCTTACAATCAACGAGATCTACTGTCCGAACTGTATGGCGCAGATTGGAGTCATTCACTATCCGCCGGATCAGATCGGAACAATTGACGCCGACGGCTTATTGATTAAAGTGGAAGCCCTGGCAGAGGCATTTAACGATGTGGTAAATCCTACAACCGGAGTGCTTACTCTGGATATAGGCGTATTCTTTATTGTCAAATGCGAGTGTATAGTACAGCTGCTTATGCCTTCATACGGTTATTGCCCGGTTCCCCCGGAACAGTCCAATCCTGCAGCTCAAAATTGTACTTCATTTAATAACAGAAGATTGACCCCGTTCCCCACACAGTTCTTTCCGGATCAAAAGGTAAATCTTTTGGATGCGGGAAACAACGTAAGAGAAGAGGAATAGGATGAAGGCGTCCGCAGATTTATAGGCCTTGGAAGCTAAGGAATGACCGAATAATATAACCCGGTTTTTATTTGGTCATTCCTGATTTGAATCAGGGGTGTTTTTATGGCATACTGTTATACCATGCTGCAGTCCAGATCACATGCCTTTATACTGAATCATAGAATGAAAAATGAAGGCATTGGTTGTGAACTGACATATATGCCGAGAGAGATTATGAAGGATTTATGCAATTTAGGCGTGCGGTTTGATGAGCGTGAACTACCGAAAGCGTTAAATATCATAAGGATTGCAGGTTTGCCCGGATGCAGGCTGTATAGTGAAACAGTTGAGCCGCATCAGTGCAGGTATGAGGAAATATTGTACTGAATTTGCAGTCAAGCTTATAGAAATGCAGCCGTTGTATTATCCGGCTGCATTTCCTATTGTTAACTAATACTGCAACGCAAAATGATGTTAACATCATAAAAGTAGGATAGTGTGAATCTGTAGGGAACGCCCCCTGTGGCGTTCCGTATCCGGATTCTGTTCACCTTGGCGGAACGGCACGGGGGCCGTTCCCTACAT
>VEPD01000090.1 GCA_012027035.1 Ruminiclostridium sp.
CCAATTTATCCTCACAGAAATAGTGCGTTGAAGCATTCGCAATATTTCTGTGAGGCGCATAAATGCCGATTTAATAATGAAGTTTACGCTGTAGTACTAGGTGAAGCATCTTCTCAAGTATCTGCACTTCGTCAGGAATGACATTCCGGCACATTGAAAGGAATATATGCTAAAAAGGAATATATGCTAATATGAAGACGAAATTATTCAGCCTGCAAAGGTTTCTTACCATCATTAAGAAAGAATTCATACAGGTGAAGCGGGACCCTATAAGCTTGAAGCTGCCCATCGCCATGCCCATAATGATGATGCTCCTTTTCGGCTATGCTGTGAACACCGAAGCAGATAAAATAAAGACAGCGGTTTTTGACCAGAGCAAAACACAGGAGAGCCGTGAATATATTGATAAATTCGCTGCCTCCGGTTATTTCGACATATTGTATAATACATCAAGTGAAAAAGAGCTTTCGGATCTGATAGACAGTGGAAAGGCTAAAGCCGGGATAATCATACCCTCGGACTATGCAAACAAGCTAAATCGCGGAAAAACACCCCAAACCCAGCTTGTCATTGACGGCACCGACCCCACCACAGCCCGCACTGCTTTGAGCAGCGGACTGCTTGTCTCCGAAACATACTCAAGGACATTCAAGGAAGCCGCCCTCAGAAAAATCGGTGTTTCCGCCATAACCACGCCAGGTGTTGCCATCAATACAAGGGTATGGTACAACCCCAATCTTAAAAGCAGCAGATTCACTATTCCGGGAGTGGTGGGGCTCATCTTGCAGAATATAACCATTATGCTCACAGCCTTTGCACTTGTCAGGGAAAAGGAAAGAAGCACCATCGAGCAGCTTATCGTAACTCCTGTCACATCAGTCGAGTTGATTCTCGGTAAGCTGGTGCCATATGTAGTAATAGGATATGCCGGTTTCCTTTTTGCACTTTCCCTCTGCATTTTATGGTTCAGGGTAAATGTTGCTGGAAGCCTGGGACTGCTGCTCTTGTTGGGCTTTCTCTTCGTGTACTGCTCGCTTTCCATCGGAATGCTGATTTCTACCTTTGCAAAGAATCAACTGCAGGCCATGATGGTAATGGTGGTAGTTTTGCTGCCAAGTATTCTCCTGTCGGGTTTCATTTTCCCAAGAGAAGGCATGCCTGTAATCATTGAATGGCTGGGATATGCCATACCTCTCACCTATTTTCTCAATATTATCAGGGGTATAATGCTGAAAGGCATAGGTATCGGCTTCCTCTGGAACGACGTCATTGCGCTTGGCATTTTTACTTTTGTAATTCTGAGCGTTGCGATGCTCAGGTTCAGAAAGAGCCTGGATTGAAATGAATTTCCATAATTTTTAATCCTGCCTTTTCTTCGGCAGTGATAGGTTGACCTATCTTATTATTGTCCACATATTTTCTACAAACTTCAGAATATTTTCAAATACATAATCCGGTTTCACATCAGATTCCAATTTGTTGCTTCCATATCCGCTTTTCACAAGAACTGTATGTACTCCCGCATTTTGACCGCACAATATATCACTTGCCCTGTCCCCAACCATGAATGACTTTTCTAAATCTATATTATGCTCGTATGCGCTTCTAAAAAGCATTCCAGGCAAGGGTTTTCTGCAATTGCAGGGAATATTATACGGCTGGACTTCATTGCCGCCCAGATATAAATGAGGACAAAAATAAATATCGTCTATAAAAAGTTCATTTTTCAATTTGCCGTGTATTTGTGCCAGTTGTTTCTCCGTAAGCACCCCTTGTGCAATCGCTGATTGATTGGTAATTACAATAACCTTTAACCCGTTGTCTTTTGCAATATCTACCGCTTTTTTTGCATAATCGAATATTTTCAACTGTTCCGGCGATGTGATATATCCGGCTTCTTCATTTAAAACCCCATCCCGATCAACATAAATACAAGGGTTTCCACTTTTTTTCATTTTCGCTCACCATAATTAGGTCCAATACCATATGAAGGAATATCTGGTGTGAAAGTTCAACAAAACCATATTCGCTTGAAGGTACATAAATGTTGATATCTCCCTTTTTACGCAGCGGGTTATCCTCACTGAAACCTGAAAGCGTTACCACACTACTGCCTTTACTCCTGGCTTCATTAACAGCATTCAAAATGTTTTTGGATTGCCCGGAGCTGCTGATGGCAATCAATGTATCAATATCCGTGGCATATTTGGAAAGAGGCCCGGAAAAAACATGTTCGAAACCATAATCATTGGCAAAGCATGTTAGTAAGGCTGCTTCATTGAAACACAGCGCATACATCCCCCCGTTTTTCATATAATCAACTGCAGTATGGCTTGCAATGGCCGCGCTTCCCCCATTACCCACAACCATGATCTTGCCTTTATTGTCTCTGTACTTGATAAACAGCTCACTGCAGCAGTCCACAGCCTGCTGGGGCTCAAGAATGCCTCCGTCAGCATCCGTACAGGAAATACTGCTGATACTTGAAAAAAGCTTGCCGATATATTGCTGCATGTTCATAGTTGAGTCCCCCTAATGAAAATCTCATTGCTGCAACTTCAATCAGCAATTATATCATTCAAGATATTTAAACCAATCAGCCGTTGCATCCGAAATGCTTTCAGGCGTCCATACCGGCGCCTTCCTCCAGTATCCTATGTTTTCAAGCATCTTTTTGACACCCTGTTCAAATGGAACCCCTGCATGCCAGTTCAGCATTTTTTCAATCCTGGCTGTGTCTGCGTGGGTGCAGTCAGGTTCGCCTGGTCTTTTCGGCAAATGGATCACGCTTCCTCCGAGCAGTTCCGTCAGCAGGTTAATAGAATAAGTATTGCCACTGCCTACATTGAAGATTTCAGCTTTGATATCGCTTTTTGCAGCCGTTATAAAAGCATCTGCGACATCCGTGACATAGGTAAAGTCCCTGGTTTGAGTTCCATCGCCTACAACCGTAAAGGGTTTTCCGGCAAGCTTCTGCGCCAGAAACACTCCGAAAACCGCACCATAGGCTCCCGATGTCCTTGACCGGGGACCGTATATGTTAAAAAGCCGAAGCGAGATGACCGGCAGCTTATAAACCTTTGCCCAATGCATTGCCACCTGTTCCCCAATATTTTTTGTCAACGCATAAGGATACATCGGTCTTATCTCAGCATCTTCCCTTGTTGGATAAAAATCCGGTATTCCATAGCAGGAAGAAGATGCTGCATATAGAAATTTCCCGGCATTTGCCTCCCTGGATGCCCTCAGGACGCTGAACATCCCATCCACATTAGCTTTGAAGTATTTTTCGGGCATTTGTACAGAAGGTACAATATCTGCCAGTGCAGCTAAGTGGAATACCCAATCCACACCTTCAAGCAACGGCCTTATAAGGTCATAATCGTTACAGTCGGCTTCCACTATATGCAAGCCAGGATTGCCTTTCTGAGAAATAAGATTTTCGAGCCTGCCTGTGCTTAGGTCATCGATAACGGTAACAGAATGGCCGTCATCCAGCAGCCTGTCAACAAGATGTGAACCGATAAATCCGCAGCCACCGCTTACAATCGTCCTCACTTTTTCTCCCCCCCAATAAAAGCCTGAACTATATAAAATTTATATGCATCGGTCTTTCTTTGCAGGAATCGCATTCCGGCATGCCGATAATCCCGTTTTTTATATCCCACAGGTATTCATTCACTTTATGCTGAAGGCATAGCGTGCCGCAGTCCGTATTTGCATCAAAACCAGGTGATGACAGGAAACTCATGACCTCCCAGTAGCGTTCACTTTTCCAGATATCTTTAAATCTTTTTTCCTTTATATTTCCGATATGATACCTGCTGTATTTGTCATTGAAAAACATCCCGCATGGGGCTACCAGTCCCGAACCGGAAAGTTGAATAATAAATGGCGGTCCGTAACATTGACGGTATTTTCTTTTCCCCTCGCTTAAAATCTTTGACCATTTTGCCCTTACAATAAAATTTTCATCACTCTGCGCTTCCGCTTCCTTTAAGATATCGGTCAAATCAATGTACTCTGCATAATCCACGCCCAAGGTACTATCTTCATCATCGCTGCAGTGTTTGATTACGAAATAATCCACACCCAGTTCCTTACTGAGCCCGGTCAATGGAAGAATCTGGTCTTTATATTCCGGCAGCAACACCATCTGGGTTCCGACTGTGACATCCAACCCCCTGGCCTTCTTTATCTCAACTGCCTTTTTGACGGTATTGCAGACCTTGTAAAAGCAATCAGCCTTACAACCATGGATTTCCGAATAGCGGCCGGGCTCTCCGGCAGAAATGTTGAACCTGATGTAAGTCAGGGCAGGAAGGATCTCTTCCAGTTGATCGTCCCCGAGCAGATATCCGTTTGTACCAAGCGCCATATCCAGACCATTTTCATATCCTCTTTTTATGGCGTCATATAAATTCGGATTGCAGGTACTTTCGCCATCGCTGACAAAGCTTACGGCTTTTACACCTATTTCTGCCGCATCGTCCAGGAAGTTAAAAATCACTTCCGTGGAAAGATGCTCATCCATGTTGATTCTTTGAAGCTTCCCATAACAATATGCACACCTATAGCTGCACCGGGTCGTTAGCGAGCAATCAATGGTTATTGGGGCAATCCTTTCTCCGCGTATCCACGCCCGTACCCTTTCGGCATGCCACTCAAGCTTGTGACCATCCAGAATAATGTTATTTAAACTCATATTTACCCATCATCCCCCTGATTTCGTTAATGATTTCATCGGCGCCCGGATATACTTTCTCTTCCAGCCTTGGCCCCGCAGGAACCGTTGCAGTCTTCCATCCTATTCTTTTAACAGGCTTTTTTAAAGAATCAAAACAATTTTCGCATATCCGTGCAATAACCTCCGCCCCTATACCGTTGTGTACTGTCCCATTTTCAACAATTACCAGTCTCCCTGTTTTCTTTACGGAGGTGGATATGCAATCCATATCCGGAGGGTATATACATCGGAGGTCTATCCATTCAATATCAATCCCCGAACCAGACAGCGAAGCGGTAGCGTCCGAGATATCCCTGTTGGCCAGGGACATGCCTACAACTGTCACATCACTTCCCTGCTTCCTGATTGCAGCACTGTGCAAATCAGAAAAATAAGGCTCCTGAGGAACATAGCCCTTGTCACCGTATAGCCATCTGTGTTCCAAAAACAGCACCGGCTTTTTGCCGGATATTGCGCTTAAAAACATGCCTTTTACATCATACGGGGTATAAGGCATTACAACGTCCAAACCCTCAAATCCGGCAAACAGGCGCTGAAAGCTTTGCGAATGCTGAGCCCCGGAGCCCCACCCCCTTGCGATAATTGCTCTTATGACGACAGGCACATCACCGCCGAAGATATTCTGCCAATGGGAGATGTGATTTATTATCTGATCCATGGACATCAGAAGAAAATCATTTCTCATATGCATGATCACCGGTCTCATTCCGGTAATTGCCGCTCCCAGAGCTATTCCTGCTATAGCAGCCTCTGCAATCGGCGTCTCAATGACCCTGTCTTTTCCAAATTGGGCGCCGGTTCCGGCAGTCGTATCATATATATATCCGGCTGTATCAACACCCTCGCCAAGTATGATCACATTTTTATCTATCTCCAAAGCTTGACAAATCGCTTCTTTTATGGCCTGTTGGTATGTCAGTATCCTCTTTCCATCTTCCCCTTCCGCCATTTTAGCCGGGAAGCAGGAGGATTGCTCCGCAATTAATTCAGTCCAGGGCATATTGCATCTCCTTTGCGGCAATCAGCGCTTTCTCAATCATTCTATTCCACCCGTTTCGTATCTCATTGATCCGCGCTCCTGCATTATTCGGATCAAAACAGTTCAGCCTTTCTTCAAGTCTTTTTATCGGACACAGCCCCTTCCAGTATCGAACATCTTCATCTGACCTGTATCCTGTATGGGAATCGTCACTTTCCCCCACATGCCCCAGCCATCGGTATGTCCTGCAATATAAAAACGCAGGCCCGTCTCCCCTCCTGATATTGGCAATGGCTTTGCCGCTTATTTCTGCGACCTCGACGGCATCATTGCCGTCTAATTTGTATACCGGAATTGAAAACCCGGAGATTATTTTGCAGATATCCTCATAGGAATGCCTTATGGATACATGTGTCTGGGAAGCATATTGGTTATCCTCCATAACAAAAAGGATCGGAAGTTTTTTCAGTGAAGCAATGTTTATGGTCTCCCAGAAGATGCCCTCATCCACCGCTCCATCTCCAAAGTATACCGCCACAATATTCCGACATCCCCTCAATTTTAAGGAAAGTGCCGCTCCAGCCGCAATCGGTATCCCTCCCGCTACAATCGCCGATGTCCCGAGAATACCGTTTTTCATATCGACAAGATGCATCGAACCGCCTCTCCCTCGTGAAACCCCCCCGGCCTTTCCATATAGTTCACTAAAGAAGCCTTCCAGTGATAGGCCTTTTGCTATACAATGTCCGTGACACCTGTGGTTTGAAACAATATAGTCTTCTCTGGAGAGGTTAAAAGTCACACCCGCCGCAATTCCCTCCTGTCCAACGCATAAATGGACAGGAGTTCTGATTTCCTTTTGGGGATATTCCGTAATAATCGCTTCTTCTATTAAACGTATTTTTACCGCGGTATCATAAATCCTATATATCTTTTCAATATCCATAGAGTAACTCCTCAAATGAAATTAACATGCATACCCGGGTTCTTCAATTCCTGAAGATAAGTGTTGATTGCATCAAGCCTGCAAATCTCCCTGCACCTGTCAACATCCATACAGGCAACATGTTCCATTACTTTTTTCCGTTTCCCGCCGTCCCATATTTCCTTAAAACTATTTTCTTTCAAGTCTCCATATAAAAATGCCTCATCCCCAAGGTAAGCGCTGCATGCCCATACTTTAGCCCCTGCATCGATATATGCCCAGAAGGGAAGTCCCCAGCACCTGTCATACCCCTTCTCCATACTTTTTTTCTTCATGGCCCAGGATCGGTAGAAAACTTTAAATTTTTCATTTTCCAGAGTCTTTAGAGTATTCTCCATATCTAAAAAATTACCATAGTCAAAATTTTTTCCTACGCAGTTAATACTCATCGGATGCTGGGAGTAAGGCTTCACCGTATAATAATCCACTCCGGTATTTTTGAGTATCTTCCCCAACTCAACGACCTCTTCAAAATTTTCAGGTATCATCAGCAACTGGACACCTATAGTTGTAGCAATTGCATGATCCCTTTTATATTTGACCATATATTGCAGGTTGCCTAATACCCTGTCAAAATCCGCTTCTTTTGTCCGGTGAACTATACCGTATGTTTTTCCGGTCCCGGCATTCAGGCTGAAACGGATCCAGGAAAATGCCTCGAGGCATTCCCTTGTGACCTCTTCGGTGAATAAAACTCCGTTGGAAGTCAAAGCAACATCCATACCAATTTTCTTTGTTACATTGACAATTTCAGCAGCATTCCGGTTTAGCAGCGGCTCTCCCTCACCTGCATACATCACACTTTTAACGCCGCTATCGGCCATATCCTGCAATGTGCCGAGCAGCAGGCCCATATCCATAAATACGGGCTTATAGTTCAGATAGTCAAGGGCACAGAAAATGCACCTGTGGTTGCAGGAACCTGAAAGCGCTATTTCCGCATAGATCGGATATATATGCTCTCCTTTGAGCCATTCGCTCACTCTCCCCGGATGATAAATCAGCTTGTGTGAATCAATGAGTATTTCGTCGGACACTTATCACTGCCTCCTAAAAATTTAATAATGTAGATGCGAATTTAAGCAATTCCACCTTTTCTATTCCACGGGAATTACCCATAATATTTGCGGCTATAGCACCGGCAATGTTCCCCAGAAAAATACCTACCGGCAAAGGAACACCCGAATGTGCGCACAGGCTTGCAACGGCAAAAAAAGCATCTCCCGCCCCAACGGTATCCTGGACATTTAATGTAAGTGCAGGGCCGGTTTCGCAGGTGTTTTTCCCTTGTACCCCCAACGCGCCGCGGGAACCCAGTGTAAGCCAGCCGGATTTCTCACCGAAATGCTTTTGCAGGAGGGGAAGCAAGGATTCTACCTTGTCATAGTTATTGCTGCACGCTAATCTCAATTCTTTTTCATCTACTGTAAACGTATCCGCTCTCTTATACTTTGTGATAATATTTGTACCGTAATTTGAAGAATTGCTCTGACAGTTCAGCGCCAAAAAGCAGGCATTTTCCTGTATGATTTCCATGGCTTTGCCGTCAATCAGCCCGTGCCCGAAATCCGAAACAATTACTATATCATACTTTGAAGCCGAATCTGCAAGCTTCCTGTGGAAATCAGCCTTCATTTCCGGTTCCCTCGCTATCCTGTCGTCCAGGTAGTTGATGGAAAACAATTTGTCATAATCGTTTCTGATTCCGCGTCTCGCCAGATACCGACGCTTGACAATGGTTTTGAAACTGTCGTCAAAATCAAGATCAATATACATCCTTTTGCTCAAATCATTCAAAATCCTGCTGTGGATGCCCGGTTCATTTCCGACGATGGAGCATACGGTTACATCCTTTGAGAATGCAGCAATATGCCTTGCAACAGCAAGAGCCCCTCCCAGGTATGTCTCCGTCATGTCGTATTTTGTTGAAAATCCATGATCCTTGGACATAAGACCCTGCATTGTGCAAAATATATATTCGTCAATAATTACTTCACCGATAACCAGAACCTTTTTGCTGCACATTTCTTCAACAATATTTCTTACTTCAGTAAAAGTATGCTTCTCCGAAAGTCCGCGCAGGTATTCCTTTGTGGTTTCGGGCATTACATTAAAATAATTGTTGATTAATTTTGTAGAGCTGAAAACAACTCCCTGTGAATAATAAACATCGCCTCCAAATTCGCGGACTTTTTCTGCCTCTGCATCGATTTTTCCGGTAATATCATTTTCGGAGGCTGCGTATTCCGATCCCTTTACATATAAATCCGGTTTTATTTCCTCAATCACTTCTACTGCCGTAGGATATTCCGAGAGTATGACATAATCTACGCATTCCAATGCCGCAAGCGTTTTCATACGCAGCTCGTCATTAAAATACGGCCTGCCGGGGCCTTTATTTATGTATCGGGAAGAGGTTACGGAAACAACCAGAACGTCGCCGAGTTTTTTTGCCTCCTGAAGGTGTCCGATATGTCCGGGGTGCAACAGGTCAAATACCCCGTGGCATTGTACTACTTTTTTATTTTCACCTCTGAAACGCTCCCTGAGACCCTTTAAATGCCCGACCTCTAGAATTTTATTGTTTTCGCTTGTACCGCCCATTAGCCACAGCGCCTCCTAACATCTGTTCCTGTCCCTATAGGCATAAAGCCTCTGGACATAATCCCTGCCGTAGTACTTTGTTTTGCTGATATCGACCGGAATTGCATCTCCGGAAATAAGCACCCCAAGCGATTCCAAAATAAAATCAGCATTTTTTACGGCATAGTCTTCACTCAGACGGTCAATAAGGATGTAATGCTCCCTGCAACCTCTATAATATTCTCCTCCGTCTTCGGGATATGGAATGCCATTCATAAGATAATTGACCACATTATTTTCAAAGTCCTTCATAACCGATTTATATGCGCGTATGGAAGCAAGAAGATCCTGTCCTGTATAAACGTCCCTGATATTTTCAATAAGCCGGTTGATATCCTCTCCGCCCGTATACTCGATTGAGGAAAAGCCCTGGTAAACGTCTGTCCTGGCAAGGGCGGGATAATTAATAAATGTCCTGTTTCTTGCAATAGCGTCAAATACGGGTCCCCCTGTTTCCAGATAACTGAAGCTGTTATGGAACAACAGGTGCAAATGTCTCTTTTGCCTGTCCAGTTCAGTGATTTGCACGGCGTTCAGGTGAATCCCTTTAAAGTATTGAGGAAACACCGTATCCCAGCCGTCGTCTCCATAGATAAGCAGCCTTCGGTCCGTTTTTATACTGTCAATGACTTCATACTTAAGAAATTGTGCAATATGGTACATCGTTTGAAACAGATTTTTACAACCTCTGATCATATTAATTTCATCAGCACTGAATAGCTCAAACATTATTTTTCTTAATGCCAGATACCAGAGTTGATAATCAACAAATACGTTACCATTAATCCTATCCAACAAATAAAGGATTAAATCCAACTGGCTTGTTACATTATCACGCCTTGATTGGCTGAGAACCAAAACAGAATAATCCTCATGCAGTGAAAATTCTTCCTCTGCAAAGTTGTAATGCTGCAGTAAAGGCGTGTAATATATGCCTTTGTTTTTATAATGTTCGTCCCATTCCTTAGCCAATATCGGCAATACAGTAAACCTGGCCATTCCTTCGAGATGGCCGGCACAGCGGCGTAGTACCATATCGCCTAATTCCATGGGATCCACATCATGTCCGATGAATTCAATATCGAAATATTTTAAAATCCACGGCAAATAAATATTTTCCCAGTTTAAAAAAAGTTCATATAAATAGTTGTTTATACTAAAAATTTTTCCTATTTTATCTTTTAGAATATCTGATATTAAGTCTGTTATAGACAGCCTGTAACCTGTATCCTCCCATCTTCTCAGCTTATTGTTCCATGCGTTCGGATAGCATTTCAAAAACATTTTACCTGGATGGTTTTTGAAATAATAATTAAAAAATCCTGTTACTCTTGATTCGTTGTCAAACAAATAAAACAGTACGTTTGTATTTGTTTCCGCTATACCCTTGAGCCACATATAATCAAACAGGAGGTTATTGGTATTTACAATAATCCTGTAAAAAAGATCATAAAGTCCGGCATACTGATTGACGAAGCTTTGGTCGTTAATTTGCTCAGGAGATATTAAACAGGTTACTTTTATATCCTTCAGAGGCATCATTTCAAAGACAGGTCCGGCACAATTCAGCAGCCAAAACAAAAGCTTATCCCTGTCGTTTACCATATCTCCGGTAAAAGATATACCTTTGCTGGCAGCATTATCCGGCATACCGGCCTCAAAGCAGATAGAATCAGGCTCCAGAGATATTTTCAGTTCCAATACCTTTTCTAAATGCATACCCGGTTTTTTGCCAAAAGAAGTCTTCCATAAAGGTATGCCTATTTCATTGCAAATTTCACAGAAAGAAGGTATGATTGAACTATGTAAAATTTCCCCATAACTGGATATGATTTTATTTGAAAAAGCAAGAGTTGCATTTTCAATTGTTTGTTTAAAAGCAGCAATAATTTTGGCGGTGTTTTCAGATATATTGAGAAGTCCCTGATCATATAATTCTTTCTCGAATGAGGAAAACATTTTACATGCATCGTTATACTTTTCAAACGATTTCGCCCGATTACCCCTGTTCAGTCTTGTTGCTTCACAAAACAATAACAGAATATCCTGACCGTAGGCTGAAAATTTTTCCAAATTATTTATCATCCAGGAAGCTCCTCGTTTTTTACACATTCCATATTATTCAATGGCCCTGCCAAATGTTTCAAAAAGCATCACGTAAAACAGTTAAAAAATTAAGCAATTTACTTAATCACTAAACATAATGT
Source organism: Ruminiclostridium sp. (assembly GCA_012027035.1). GTDB lineage: Bacteria > Bacillota > Clostridia > Acetivibrionales > DTU013 > MnB-11. The sequence goes on from VEPD01000090.1 coordinate 11,562, forward strand.
GCCTCATATAATATAACTATAAATATCTTTATAAAAGAAAGGATGATTTTCGTATGGCAGTTTCACTCTTCAAGTTGGTCATGTCCGCCACAACGACAACCTTGTCAAAACCAACGATAAAAAGATACCAATATAAATATAGGACTGCCCAAAGAAGCGGAGTCAGGATAGTTATTTCAAGTAACCGGTTTTTTAATGATGCCGGTCAATCAATGGGTACAACAAAACTTACACCTATATCGTCAAGTAACGGGTATTATCTGCTGCTTGTAAACGGTGTGCTGCAGCAATCCGGCTTATATACAGTCGGTGCTACCGGTTCCAATGTTATAATCAACTCCGGTGCGCAGGGACTCCAGGTAAGTGCTCCAATTACATTGGTTGTAAATAACTTTGCACCGGCTTCTACAACTACAGTATCAACATAAAGGTATTTAAGGTGTTTACAGGCGGATGTGCTGAACTTAACACATCCGTTTTTTCTTATATATGAAATCCTTCCGGGCATTGGTTACTATTCATAAAAATTTTTTTACCATACTTACATATTGCTGTCCCCTTCCAAACGCAGAGGGCAAAAAAACCACATCCGATACTTTCCTGGGATTAAGCTCCTTATCCGCAAGTAAAGCAATAGATTCTTCAACGGCAGATTTAAGAAAAGGGTCAATTTCTCCTACGAGAATTGATATTTTTCTTAATAGTTGAATTATTATGTTCAAGCAATTTTCCGATATATTTTCTTCATATTTTTTTGAAGCTCTTCTCAACTCGGAAATACAGCCAAGCAGCCTATGGTTATCCTTTCCTTGCCTGGTGCCTTCCGGAAGCCTCCACCAAATAAACATATGCCTTTTTTGTTCAAACTGAATCAATGCGGCGTTTTTGGAATTGTAATCCATATCCTTGTACCAGGAATAATCTGTGAATAAGTCCGGTGAACTTCCTAATATCTCAAAGCCTTCATCAAATTCATTTATACAATCTTCAATACTGAACAGATCGGCATATAGCGCAGGGTTCAGAAATTGATCCGTCACCCAGTCTTCAACCGGTCTTGACGCATATATCAAATTTTTCAAATGTGTTGAAAAGGCTTCGCAGAGAGTGTCTACTTTTTGCTGAAAAATATCTGTATTACCGGTAAGTCTTGCTGATATCAACCTTCTGATATTTTCGAAAAAAAAACTTATATCGTCTATACATGTTACAACAATAACGCCGCCGGGATTAACAACATCGCTCAATCGCCGTATAACCGGCTCCCTGTTATTCAGCCCCGGTATAAAACCTTCGGCAATTACAATATCATACCTGTGACTGAAAACGGCGTCTTCAAGCCTGCATTTTTGCAAACTCCACCTTTCTCTTTCTATATTATGTCTTCTTAACAAATCGGGTATTTCCTCCTGGGCCTTTGGATTCGGCTCTATGAAATCCATATCCGCCCCCCATACAAAAAAGGCAAGGGAATTATATCCACCGCCGGGGCCGACTTCAAGTATGGTTTTACCCTTGAATGCCACCGGAGGGAGACCGAGCATTCTATACAGCTTTTCTCTTCTGGACAGGTGCAGGTTTAAATCGGATATATCCTGGTGCACCGGGGAAATAAAATGCTCTCCGTAAAATGAAATAAATAAATTCTCTTCTTTATTCCCCATTGTCATACAATACCTCAATTACGCTCTGGCGTATTCTTTCCTTCTCCTCCATTATCAGCTCGCTCTGCGGGTATTGCCGGTAACCTTCGTCCAGCCTGCACCTGGCATAGGTTTTACAGATACTGAAAAGCAATGGAACAGTATAATCAATATCTTCTTGTTTATTCAGCCGGTTTCCCGTTTCTTCTTCCCTTCCCAAAAGCAATAAGCTGCCGATAATATAAGCACGGGCTATATAGTAACCGGTATCTTCTGCCATTACTTTGGAGAAGTATGTTAACGCTTCTTCAAACTGATGATTTATAAAATAAATAAATCCGTGAATATACAGAATAAATTCCTTCCTGTGATGAAACAGGCTTCCTTCCGGAGTCCATTCCTTCCCCTCCAGAAAGGTATTAAAAAAGGATGTATCTTCCTGGAAAATCTCATTTATCCTTTGTAATACAGGCTCATTTTGAGGATCCCATTGCAAAGCCCGTAAATATGCAGAAAATGCTTCCGTACGTTTCTGTGCCTTTTCATAAAAACGCCCTATTTCCGCATGTATTTCAGTGCATGTCATTTCTGCATCACTGGACCCTGTACAGGTTACATCGGTATTTCCCCCGGAAGCAGCCAGAAATTCATAGAAGTCAAGCAATGCTTTACCCGGTTTATCCGGCGGATGTAAAGCAGAAGGTAAAGCCAAATCGCCATTTTCTGTTTCGCCGTATACCCTGCCTATATACTCACCTATTTTTTCCATGAAGCTGTTTGACCATAGGATATGTTCCAATACGCCCAGGGTCTGCGGTTCCCCCAATTCCATCAGCTTACGGGCTGTTTTTATATGTCCGCAGTATAATATGAGTCCGGCTAAATTAATACGGCAGTCATCCTCCCGCCCTTTCAGCAATAAGGGAAGAAGTATTTCGGCCTTTTTCTCCTGTCCCAGCCGTAAAAGATTTTCATGCAGTGCACCTGCCATTTCATATTCCTGAAATCCAAGTATGGGAAGATATGCCTTCTCTCCGGTAAACAGCCTGTTTATCAGCCTGTACAAAGCCTTGACCTGCCGTTCGATACTTTCCGAACGATCTATTTCCTCCAGCAGCTTCAAAGCTTCCGGCCATTTGTCATACAGCCAGCAGTATTCAATCCACTGCAGCAGGATGCGGCCATAAAAAGGTCTATCCTCACTGACGACTGAAAAATGAAGCTCAGCTTCCTGTACATCTCCAAGCATCAAGTAACAGTAAAATTTTATGCTTTCTATCAGGTCCGTTTCTCCGAGGAGCGGTTCCAGTTGCTCCATATGGGCTAAAATCATTTCAAACTCCCAGTGCCGGCAAAGAGCGTCTATAATTAATATCAGTTTTTCTGCATTATTCTGTTCTACCGCCGATATGAGCATATCCTCCAACACATCTGCGGAATCTGTCCTTCCGGCCAGCCGGACTATTTTGTATAAAAGCTCCTTATCGGTACTATCCGACTTATAGACCTGCAGGTAGCATGCAAGAGCCTGCCGGTAATTGAAAAACTGTTCATGTACTTCTCCCAGCAGTTCCAGAATAGCTGAAGCAGCTATCTCCGGCGCAGGCACCATGATATTTGACTGTTCTCCTATTTTCAGGCTGTCCTCCAGCTCCCGTACAGCATCTCTATACTGCTTAAGCTGCTTGTACAGTTCCGCTTTCAGGACCAGAAAATCGGAGTAAATAGGGAAAGCTTTAGACCCCTCGTCAAAAACTTCCAGGGCCTCCGGATACCGCTTGAGGTAGATAAGGGACCATCCCAGGCACTTAAGCAGGTGAGGAGCGTATAAATAATCATAATTTACATTGAGGAGCGCTTTTTGAAAATGCGCTATACCTTCTTCGAACCTTTGCCGGTTTAACAGCTCTATTCCATACATATACTGCAGATAGCCGTCGTCAGGATATGCCTCAAGCTCCTCTTCCAGCAAAATGAACCGGGAATCCCTCAGTTGCCTGGAATCACCGTATTGGGCAATCCTGATGCCTGAGTCTTCAATGTTGGATAATATCTCATCCGGAATCCTTTCAAAGGCTTTATACCGGTAGCGGTATTCCCTGCGGTTCCGCAGCAGGCGCAGCGACTCTACAGGAGA
>VEPD01000120.1 GCA_012027035.1 Ruminiclostridium sp.
AAATCCATAAGGTATATCTTGGTAGCGCTGTTTTCTGCATTATACGTTGAAGCTTTCTGTACGATTGCGCTTTTACCGATAGTGTCTTTTACTACCTTCTCGGCTTTTGCAGTATCATAGTTATCATCTGGCATCTGTACTTGAATTACAGTACCGCCTTCAAACTGGATGTCCAGTACGACGCCATTTACAAAATACCCTATTATTCCCGCTAATATTATAATTGATGATAATGCAAAAAAGTAATATTTCTTACCAATTAAATTTATCATCCCCGTACCCCCTTATACGCCATACAGCCAGTGATGCTTGGCTATATCAAGATCTGCGACGGATTTAATCATTATTCTGGAAACGGTAACCGCTGTCAGGAAGCTAAGGAGTACACCGATTCCAAGAGTAAATGCAAATGAAAGCATCGGACCTGTGCCGAACATAAACAGCACTACTGCAGCTATCAATGTTGTAACATTAGCGTCAAGAATTGCTGTAAAAGCACGCTTGAAGCCAACGTCTATAGCTGCGCGAAGTGTCTTTCCGCTTCTTAATTCTTCCTTTATCCGTTCGAAAATAATAACGTTCGCGTCAACTCCCATACCGATTGTCAGAATTATACCCGCCAATCCCGGAAGTGTTATTGTTATACCCAGCCAGGATATGAAAAGCAGCTGAAGTACCGTATGACCTACCAAAGCTATACAAGCCAGTATTCCAGGTAATCTGTAATATCCTATCATAAAAAGACATACAAGTATGAATGCAACAATGGCTGCAGTTACTGTTACACTAAGCGCACCTTTACCAAGTAACGGGCTTATTCCGTTCACTTGCTTGGCATCCAGCTTGAAGGGCAGAGAACCTGACCTTATTGTTTCCGCAAGATCCCTGGCTTCTTTAATGGCAGCATCATTATTTGCACTGCCACCTAAGGTTATAACTGCATTGCCGTCAGTTATATGTGCTGCAACCCTGGGCGCTGAAATAAACTGGTCATCCATATATATGGCAATTGGTTTATTCAACAATTTTTGAGTGGCGTCTGCAAATAATTTTGTACCCTCCGCATCTAATTTCAGCGCTACTTCCATGCTTCCTGACTGACTTTTTTGAGGATTTGCACTTACCACATATTTTCCTTCAAGAACCACCTTGCCGTATGGTTTGTTTTCAGCATCGCTTATATAATACCCATTTGCGTCTATCTTTTTTGGATCTACTTCCTGGAACGTCAATAATGCCGTCTTTCCTATTTCAGCTATAGCCTTGTCCGGGTCAAAATTCTTCTCTCCCGGTTTCCATGGCATTTCCAACAAGATAGTTCCGCTATTGACATCGGTAGATACCTGCCTGTCAAGTATGCTTAGCTTGTCCAGCCTTTTTTCAATAACATTCCTGGCAGAATCAAGCTGATCCTGCGTAATAGGCTTGCTTTTATCGGTTGTTATAGCATAAAGAGTTGCACTAATACCTCCGTTGATATCAATACCCTGCCTGATGTTATACACAGAGCCGGGTACTTTAATCCCAAAGAAACTGCCGGAAAAAGAGATAAAGGTCAATATGGCAATTACGGCAATAACCAGGAAAAATTTAAACCCGTTGTTTCCTTTCATTAGCAAATTTCCCCCTTATTTTTACTTGTGTCGAAAACATAAAATCGTAATATTATGTTCTTCGATTACTGCTTTTATTAAAAGCAAAAATTGCGTTTAAGACTATTTTGCGTTTAATTTCGAACGGATATATTATATATCTTATAGTATAATACAGTCAATATAAATTACCCTGTGGTTTTGCTGTTATATTTGGGATATTACAGCAGCCTGGTACCATTTATCAGAAGCTGAAAATTAATTCCCAGAAAAGCTGCAGCTCTTCTGTTCATTGTCATCCTTGCAAGAAATATTTCAAAATAATCCATTACAGGGCAAATCTTAGTGTCAATGTTCAGTTCAAGCTCCGCCGTCCGCTTTTCCTTGTCTACGGCAATAATTGAGCTTTCAACCGCATAATTGACCCTGTCATGAATATCGAAGGTAGCAAAGTCGGTATTTCTGACCCTGCTGCGGTGTACATCCGATTTATCGGCCAGGATTAATGCCGCTGAAATATTGCTTACAGCAGTTCCGGTTTTTTCATCATGGCTTCCGATTGCCAGCATTATTTCTGCAGCTTCACCGGCATCCATGCCTATTTTGGTAAGGATATTATAAGCCAGTATGGCGCCTGAATGGGCATGATCACACCTGTTTACGGCATTTCCGATATCATGGAGATATCCCGCCATCCTTACAAGCTCGACCTCCCTTTCAGCGTAACCAAGACTTTCAAGGATGTCTCCCGCGTTTTTTGAAACAAGGCTTACATGTCTGAAGGAATGCTCGGTGTACCCCAGAACCTGCATCTGTATTTCAGCAATGGAAAGGAAAGTCCGCACTTCGTTATTATTTTTTAAATCATTTATATTTATAGTCATTCATTCCATCTCCTTTGTTTTTATCCATAAGGAGCATTCAACTCTCTTCTTCTCAAGTTCACAGGCTATATTGTACGGTTTGCTCAAATCCCCGCCAAACTGATATGCGTTGGCGGCACAGCCCCCGCTGCAGTAAAACTTTGCCCAACAATCCCTGCAAGCGTCATTTGATGTAATGTTGGAGACATTGAACCGGTTAATTACTTCTTTATTTAAGCCATTGCCATTATTAACGTTTCCCATTTTGAAATCATCCATACCGACAAATTGGTGGCATGGATAAATATCGCCTTCCGGAGTCACTGCCGCATATTCATGACCGGAGCCGCACCCTTTAAGCTTTTTTACGGCACATGGCCCCTGCTTAAGGTCTATCATGAAATGGAAAAAGTTAAACCCGTTTCCTTCTTTATACCTTTTCACATATTCAAGGGCAAGTTTTTCATATTCTGCAAGCAGCCCAGGCAGGTCTCCTTCTCTTATGTCATAGCCTGAATCTTTTCCGGCAACAACAGGCTCAATGGAAATCTGCTTGAATCCCATGTCGGCCAGATGCAGGACGTCCTTTGAAAAGTCGGTGTTCATCCGTGTATATGTCCCCCTGACATAATATCTGTCCTGGTTGCGCGAATCAGCCATATCTTTGATCTTCGGAAGAATCGCGGAATATGTTCCGCTGCCGTCCACCCTGAAGCGCATGCGGTCATTCACATCTTTACGCCCGTCAATACTCATCACAAGATTTCCAATATGCTCATTAATGAATTTCTTATGATCTTCATTAAGCAAAAGCGCATTTGTAGTCAATGTAAGCCTGAAATTTTTATTGTATTCCCTGCCTTTTTCAATTGTATAAGCGGTGACTTCCCTGATAACCTCGAAATTCATCAGCGGCTCGCCGCCAAAAAAATCAATTTCCAGATTTCTTCTGCCGCCGGAGGCGTTGATAATAAAATCAATGGCTTTTTTTCCGGTTTCAGCGCTCATCAATGTTCTTTTAATACCAAAATCGCCTGTTGCAGCAAAGCAGTATCTGCATCTCATATTGCAGTCGTGTGCCACGTGAAGGCAAAGAGCCTTGATTACAGGCTCTGATTCTGATACATGCCCGTAGCCGCTAAAAGGATCTTCAGCATATAACTGACCGTCATTTTCCAGCTCGCGTATTTCGTCGTAAGCTTCATCGACTTTATCCCTTCCATATTTGGAGGACAGCATGTCCACTATGG
>VEPD01000066.1 GCA_012027035.1 Ruminiclostridium sp.
CATCCTTCACCATTTTTTCCGCTGACTTGCCGCGCTCTTCATTTTGTCCGACCATGCATATTTTTGCGCCCGCCTCGGCAAAAATCTCCGCCATGCCTCAGCCTATCCCCGAATTACCTCCGGTTATTATTGCAATTTTACCTTTCAATGAAAACATTTGGATTCTCCTCCTGTCTTGTGAAGTGAAATCCATCACTCCATTGGGGTTAATATCATCTTAATGCCTTTCTTATTTCGGAAATCTTCAAAAGCCTTTTCCCACTCGCTTAACGGATATATTCGCGTTATCAGCGGTTTTAAATTGATTTTCCCCTGTCCCAGCAAATACAATCCTTTTTCCCAGGCTCGCCTGGTATGCGAAAACGCCCCGGTAACTATCAGCTCCTTGGAGCATATCCTGTCAAAATCAACGGCGGTGTTTTTTCCGGATAAACCAACCTGGACAAACCTGCCGCGCTTTCTGACGATATCAAGTCCTGCATTGACTGCGTTTCCGGCTCCTGAGCATTCCAGAACGGCATCGGCGCCAACACCGGATGTCTGCCTGTCAACAATGTTTTTAAGGTCATCCTGCCGGATATTAACGGTTAAGTCTATTCCCAGTTCTCCTGCTATAGCCATCCGCTTATGATCTTCCTCTGTTCCCGCCAAAATGACAAATGCCCCTTCCGCTTTTGCCAGCTGGGCACATATCAGACCAATAGCGCCGGGACCGCTCACTACCACAACGTCACCAGCGTGTACCACACCCTGCTCCAACACGGCATGAACACAGCAAGTGAGCGGTTCCGACATAGCTCCTTCTTCAAAAGAAGCTTGATCCGGTATTTTATATACATGCTCTTCCCTACAAGTAACGTACTTTGTAAAAGCGCCGTTCAAATGCACCCCCTGGGCCTTCCTGGTGTAACACAGCGCATAATGGCCATCTTTGCAAAGGTCACATGCGCCACAGGTTGAACAGACATTTTCCGCTGTGACTCTATCGCCTTGCTTAAACTTTGTAACACACCTTCCGATATCAGCAATTTCTCCGCAGAATTCATGCCCCAATATAACAGGGGGTGTTGCATCAAACGCACCTTCATAAATGTGCAGGTCTGTACCGCATATACCTGCAGCTTTAATAAGGATTTTTACCTCATTGTCCTTACATACAGGCTCTGAAACATTCCGTATTTCAACATTACCGGCGCCTTTTTTTACTTTAACAAGAGCTTCCACTTTTATACTCCTCGCTTTTGCTGCATACGCTTAACCTATTGACGCCCGATTCTGGATTTATACCGGATCAAACCTTTGAACCCGGTTAAACACTGATACACATCCCCACCGATATTTTCCCCACCATAATCATATCCGGGCGGCGAAAAAGGAGATTTCCAGTTAAGTCCGCTGGTGGTTATAAATAAATATTCAAGATCCTTCCCTCCAAAAGTCACTGAGGAAACCTGCTTTGCCGGTATCTTGACTATTGCTGTTTTTCTTCCTTCGTGGTCATATCGGACAACACAGCCTCCATACCATTGTGCAGACCAAATATTACCATCCTTATCTACAGCAAGGCCATCCGGAGCGCCTTCGTCATCGCCAACCCTTATCAATAATTTTTTACCTGATACGGTCCCCTCCGACAATTTATATTGAAACGAATATACTTTTCTTGTTGCCGTATCCGTGGAATATAAGACTTCGTTATCCGGTGAAAAGCCCAGTCCGTTCGATAACTCATAACCCTCGTCAAGTACTCTGATAGAGCCGTCATTCTCCATTACATACAACTTACCCGGATTCTGTCTTTCTTTCAAAGGGTCATAATAATTCGTCCCGAAAATGAATCTTCCCCGAGCATCAGCAATAACGTCATTGACTCTTAAAAACTCGCCTTCATATTTGTCGGTAATGAGTTTAAAGCCGCCTTCTTTTTCCCACGAATAAATGCCGGCAAAGCAGCCGCATATTAACCCCCCGCCGCTATTTAAAGTAAATCCGGCAACACTTTTCCCTTCCATTAGAATATCGACACAGGCTTTTTTAAAGTCATAACAATATAAACGTCCTTTCAGTATATCCGTCCAGTACAGCAATTGATTTTCATCATCCCATACAGGACATTCCGCCAACTGATTGAATTCTTTTGAAATAATTTTGAGCTGGTTTGTTTTATTTTCCATAAGATAGTGCTTTTCTATATGATGAATTCCCAATTCCTGCTTCACCATCCATTTCAATAGATTTTCCCGAAAAACCGCCGCAGCTTTCCCATATTCACCATTTAACAACATAGAGTTTTTTCAAAATTCCTTATTATATCTGTCATACGATTCACCTTTTCCTGCTCCAGCCAGTTTTTATTTCTTTCACACAACAGCTTTTGAACCTGTTTCCCTGCATTTTCAACGACATCGGGCGCTCCGGATGCCAGCCAGTTGTCATGGTTTTTTGTGTTGGAAACCTTCACTTCCCTGAATTCACCGCTTCTCAGGTATTCAAGGGTATGGTCCTCCATAAAGAAGTTTCCACTGGTTCCTACGCTTTTAATAACATCCAATCCTATGGTATCCGGGTTTACATCGATTCCTCTGTGAAGCCTTCGGATGATCCCATTGATCTCATCATCCAGAACAAGCTGTTCCAGGCTGATGGTCAGCCCTGTGGCAAACATCCCGGAATTCACGACCACGTCGTTTCCGGCACATATGGCGCATAGATTGCTGATTGTCTTCTCCCAGGAATTCTGTTCGTCATGTGCATTGGCATCGGAATTCGGTGCTGTCGTATGGCTGGGCATATGATAATACCCTGCCATCTGACGCCCTGCTATTCTCAACATGCTTGTCTCCGGGCTGCCAATGATTGCATTGGTAAATTTCATGTCGTAAGTTGTCCATGAACTGCCATACATTAATGGCGTCCCCGGTCTTACAAGCTGGGAAATAACAACGCCTGAAAGCACCTCTGTATTGTGCATCGTCAGCAGGCCGGCAACGGTGTAGGGCGCACTGACACCCGTTATGGGTTCCGGCAGTAATGCCAGCGGGACGCCATGCTCGGAAACATCCAATAACGCTTCTACAGCGCCGTCTTCCCATGTCAGCGGACTGGTCGGGGATAACTGGCTTATGGCTGTGGGATATTCGGAAATGCTGTTTTTTCCGGCAACGACTTTCATCAGTTCCATGATGGCAGCGTTGACTGCCTTGCTTTCCGTCGAAAAGTATAGAGGTTTATCCGTATTCTCATACAATGCCTTAACAGCATAGATAAGCGTTGCTTTCGGAGTTACGTCCTGGGGCATGACCGGGACGCCCACAATGTCAATATCCATGAGCTTATCGGATATTGCGGCAAAATTTTCGACATCCTTCAATGTCGAGCTGCGTCTCTCATTTGTACCCGCATCCACTATAAAAATGGCATTATGTCCGGATGCGCACTTGGGAATCCCATCTCCTATGGTGAATACCTTTTTCCCATCCCTGCCATAAAGCCTGAAAGTTTCCGGGACTGTTTTCAATGCTTTTTCCACCATGCTTCGCGGTATTCGGGCAGTCCTGCTTCCAAAATCCACGTACGCACCTTTTGCATCCATCAAATCCAGAACTTTTTTACTATAAATCATAACTCCGGTATTCTCCAGAATATTTACAGACGCTTCATGTACCTGATTAATCTCAGAGTCGGAAAGTACCTTCATATTTTGCAGTTGCATAAAAAATCCTCCCATTTTATTTTCAAATTTATATATCAACAAAAAGGGTTATACAAACCCAACACTTTTTTGACTTCATCAAATCCGGATTCTCCGATTTTAAAAACAGGAATCTGATAGTTTTTATGGTCTACCCGGCTCATGGAAATCTGGGAGAAAACAACAATATCAGCTTCTCCCGATAAATCGGCAAGAGCTTTCATAACGATTTCATCATGTTTTTCAGGATTTCCGGCGATCAACTCATGAAAAGCCCCATCCGCTACCTTAATTACAGTATCAATTTTCTTTCCGATATTCCGTGCTTCCTCATTCAGAAGCCTCACGACAGCAGAAGGGCTGGTGGGCAACGTTGCCAATACGCCGATTTTCGTGCCTGCCGATACTGCCATTTTTGCAAGAGGCTCGTCAATATTAATCACAGGTATGCTGGAAAACTTCCTTATATGTTTTGCAGCTTCATTTATGGAGGAGCAAGTGATCATAGCCATATCCGCACCCATATTTTCTGCGCAGAAAACATATTCCAGCACCCTTCTTGCAACCTGATTCGTCATTTTCCCGAATTTCAATGTATCTGCCAACAAACTGCCGTCGCAAATATTGATGATTTCCACATCCGGATTTGCTTTTTTGAATGGTTCGGCAAACGGTCGGTAAATCAATTCCATAAAATTATCGGTTGAGTGAATCAAACACAATTTCTTCCCCATGATCCCTCCCTTTCGCAGACCGTCCATCAGCTCCAATAATCTGGTCGGGTATACTTGGTTTTTCTATTGATAATTATGTTGCAAAAAATATTTTATATAAGGAGTAATTAGATTTTTTGCAACAGTCACCAAATGTAATACAATGAAAAAAACTGAGGTCCAAAAATTTTTTTCATTGTATATAGTTATGTTATTTTATCAAAGCTATATATGTGGCAAAATACACAGTTTCCTTAAAAACAGTACACACTATCCGCAAAAATTATCCTGATACCCCATAGGTAATCAATGTATAAAACATACCGTCCGGGGGCTAATCCCAGCATGCCGGCTTTGATACGCACCTCTGCATTATTCTCCGCACACCATCTGAAAACTTCTCATCCTGTTCCTCGTACCCGTTATTCATTCTGCCTGCCGGTCAGCGGTATACACCTATGGTCACTATCTCAAAAGGGCCTGCCGAAACCTGAATGTCCTTATTATTATTTTTTATATTCAACGGGTAAAGCGTATTTTCAGCAAGGTCCATCCGGACAGCACTACCGACCCCCGTAAACATACTCAGGATTCCATTTACCTGCTTGCCTGTCGGATTATAGAACCTTATTACAAGGCATTCTTTCGTTTCTGCCCGTTTAACGCAACTGAGCGTAAGAATATCCGGATCAAGCCTTATAAAACTGATACTCTGAGGCAGCCATCTCTCAATTTTCTCCTCTTCATAAGGCACAACACCGGGCAGCCTGCCCCCGGTCCCCAACTGAAACACTTTTGCAGGCGTATTCAATGCATGCGCTGTTTTATCCACCCGCGCCCATTCCCAATTCCCCTGATGTGGCATTACCGCATAATGAAACTCATGTTTTCCGGGACATTGACCTTCCGGAGCGGGAAGCGACGGGCTTCCGCCATCCTGCCTGGTAATCAGGTCAGGGCGCATTACCGTCCCCACACACCGCAGCAACGTAACCGCCACTATGCATCCGTTGTTATACGTGCTTTTTCTCATGTTACAATTACCATCTGCATTTGTTTCATTTGTAACTGTTGAAGTACATACCGCACCTCGCCTGACCTCAAATTCCGCAAGACCGGAATTGATTATACATAATCCACCGGTGTCATCACCGGCGTCTACAAAACTCTTCTGGTGATAAGTAGGCGTATAGTCCGCATCCGGAGGCAAATCAACTGATCTCCGGATTACCTGAAAATGCCCCTCGGAATTAACCTGATCGCACTGCAGACCGGCAGAGAACAACACCCTGATCCGGTGATCCATGGAATTATTCTCCAATTCGGTCACAATCTCAACATACTTTGCGCCTTTGGTCAGAGTCACCCGGCATATTACTATGTTGCGGACCAGCCGCTCACTTCTTTCCATGCGGCTATCGGTCAGTCTCTCGGGCAGGAACCATTCTCCCTGCAGCCGGTATGACGCCGATAAAGGCCCATTGTGTTCCAGCGCCACATTCCATTTTATTTCCGCGCTGTAATGGATCCGGTCGTATTTACAGTATGAATAGTTGTACAAATCTCCGGCATCCGCTCCATCTTCCAGGCAGTTGCAGCCGGTGTAAATCTGACCGTTTGATTTATTTGTAATCGTCAAAGTACCGTCCGTCTCAATTTTAACAATGAGATACTCATTTTCCAATCTATTGTTTCCAAAAGCCAAACCCTGTAAAGTATGGGTCTTCGCCGCTTTCTCCTTTTCCCTCACACGGTAGGTATTATATCCGAGCGCGGGAAGTCCGCTATCCTGAAACACTACGTCAAACACTCTCCACTCCAATTGGCGCTGGGAGTATTCTCCTCTGTTAATAAAAGCAGTTTCAAGCTTCTCACCGAGAAGCTGCAGCGGGATATTACAGCCATCCTGGTCTTCCATAACCAGATTCTTTGTGCTGTGGGAAGCAGGTATTTTAATCTTTGCCTTAACAACATCGTCCCGGCTGAAACCCAGCGGGTTGAAAACCATAATCCTATGCTCCCGGGCAGCCTGAACAGGCAGCCTGACCCTTTCGGACAGAGACTCCAGAGCTTCCTCCGCTATCTTCCCGCCGATCTGCGCCACTTTTTCAAAGCGGGTCATCATTTCTCTGTGTACAGGATCAATGCTGCAGCCGCAAATACTGTCATGCGGATGGTTTTGAAGCAGATAGCGCCAGGCCAGCCATAAAAACTCTTCAGGATAGGTTCCTCCCAGAAACCAGTCTATCGCTGCCAGTTGTTCGGCATATTTTTCCATAAGGTTCTGGCAGTGATGGTTGGCCAGTTTCAGATACATACGCGAAGACAGCGTGCCCTGAATCAGGTTGTCATGCGCCAGATCACGCAGTTCGCTTTTTACAACCGGAATACTATCAGGGTTTCGATTCGCCTGCCCGTCCCACATGGAATCAAAATATTGTACGATATCGCTTGAAAACAGCTCGCCTTCATTCAATTGACTATTTGCTTCATATATCATCCGCGATATTTCCATCTGCGGGAGTCCGTGATCCATCCCGTTCATTAAAAGCGCTTCAGGTTGGTTATCACGCATACGGCTTTCTTCGATTGCTTTTGCCGCGCGGTCGGCCAATTCCTCAGGACTTCCGGATAAATGAAGTCCCGGTATGTACTCATCGGCGCTATAGCGTCCATTTACATAACATGTATTATTGGCAAGTATTTTTGTCCCGTCGGGAGATTCCCAGAAAAAGTTCAGCGGCGTATCCTCCGGGGCGCCACGCCACGCAAACACCGATTTTATGTTGAAACCGGCCAGAATCTGCGGCATCTGTGCAATATGGCCGAATTGATCCGGTAAATAACCGATTTTTGTGACATGCCCGAATTCAGATGCGATCCGGTGTCCAAGAAGCAGATTCCGGATATGGCTTTCCCCGCTGACCAGAAATTCATCATTTTGCACATAAAAAGGGCCGACAAGAAGCCTCCGTGTTTGGACCAATTCCTTCAGTTTTTCACGGTTCTCCGGCCTCACTGCAAGGTAATCCTCCAGCACAATCGTCTGACCGTCAAAAACAAATCTGAACTCCCTGTCAACATCAAATATGTTCAGCAGCCGGTCAATCAGTCTTGCCAGACGCATCCGGAAAGTTTCAAAAGGTTCATACCACTCCCTGTCCCAGTGCGTATGCGTGACCACATGTATATTAGCCTTACTGTCCATACACTATCCTCCTGAGCATACAATCTGCCTGGCAATAACTATTTGCAATATCCTCGATATAGCAATCCATGTCTCTTCACAGGCTGCATAATTGCGTACAGTTATATTTTATCAAGTACGGATTCCAGTAAAATAAACAAATTCCATAAAATCATTACACTCTTTCTATGAAATTGTCTTAACGGTTTCTTCCCATATCCTTCTGTTCTGTCATCTTCCCATTAATACAACCGCCGACCTTGGTAGAATAGTGACTCTCCCGCTGCTTTCCTTCGGCTCCTGCTGCTCGGGTGTTGCCGTTATAAAAGTACCTGAATAGTTATCAAGCCTTACATCGGTTTCAATTTCCCCGTTTTCATCATAGTTGGCAACTACCACTGCCCTTTTCCCGCTTGAAGGATTGCGGTAAACCGAATATGGGGTGTGC
>VEPD01000211.1 GCA_012027035.1 Ruminiclostridium sp.
CACACCCGTTCCCATCCCGAACACGGCAGTTAAGCTTCTCAGTGCTGATGATACCTGGCTGGTAACGGCCCGGGAAAGTAAGTCTCTGCCAGATTTATATTCCTCAATAGCTCAGCTGGTAGAGCATGCGGCTGTTAACCGCAGGGCCGTTGGTTCGAGTCCAACTTGAGGAGCCAGGAAGCAGGAAAACCAAATGGTTTTCTTGCTTCTTTTACATTTGAGTCTACCGTATAGTCTGACGATAGTGTTTTTTTCAGCACGGTAAAATCATGAACCCATATTTCCCTAGCTCTTTTTCAAGAGCTTTTTTAAAAAATGCCGTTTCAGCATTTACTATTTGAAGAAATTGCATGTAGATGTCACTTTTGGATCTTTCGAAGGTGATAGTAAGGCCGAACGGATATTATCAAAGCCGGATGGTCTATTACGGATACACCCCGCCATTCAATAGCTTACATCAAAATATTATCTGTTTTAAAATTTAAGTCTATTAAATAATCGCGATAAGCAAAATCAAGTCCTGCTATAAACCTAAATTCCCCGAATTATTATACAATACACCCATGAAGAACAGTAAAATCAACACTTTTAGAAATATTTGTGTTGATTTTTTCTTCGATGTATAGTATAATTATACTATACATCGAATAGGCGAGGTGTTTAAATATGGCATTAGATAAATCTAAAAAAGTTCCGTTACCTGGGCAGGGGATAGTTAAATATAAAAGTGGCGATGTTGTCTATGCCTATCATATTACTCGAATATATAGAAATGAAAAAGGCAGACCTACTAATGATAGGGTTTCTATAGGGAAAATTGATAAAGAAACAGGGATGCTGATTCCTAACAGAAACTATTATGAAATATATACAAAAAATAGACCTTTGAAAGATACTGACATCGAGACTATAAAAAGCTGTGGCACAACCTTTGCAATTGATGGAATGTTTAAAGAAACCGGACTATACGATGTAATTAAGAGAAAGTTTCCTCAAAATGCCGATAAGATCATAGCATTGGCGGAATATATGCTTTGTGAAGGCAATGTAATGTCGTACTATGAAGATTGGTTTGACGAAGTATTTCCTCATAATGGGACTAAGCTTAGTTCAGCAGAAATAAGCCGTGTTTTTCAATCCATCGATTACAGGAGCAGGATAGATTTTTTTAAGACCTGGATATATGCAAGAAAGCAATCTGAATACATAGCGTATGATGTTACATCAATTTCATCATATTCAACAGGAATTGAAGCATTGGAATGGGGCTACAACAGGGACAAGGAAAGCCTTCCTCAGCTGAATTTTGCAATGTATTATGGGCAGGAAAGCATGCTGCCGCTTTATTATTGTGTATATCCTGGAAGTGTACCGGATAAAACTCATTTAGAATATATGTTAAGAGACAATGAGTTGATTGGGTTTAAAAAAGCTAAATATGTTATGGACAGAGGGTTCTTTACATCTGACAACCTAAAATACATGACGGATGCAGGGGCAAGATTTATAATCAGCGTTCCTAATTCTTCTTCATTCTCAAAAGAGTTAATTGATAAATATAGAAATGAAATAGTGAACCGTTCAGAATGTAGACTGGGAAAGGATTTGCCATATGTAAAGTCTGCAATACGAGAAGATTTTGGAATGCGTTTGAAGGCTCATATTTATTATAGTCCATCAAAAGCCGCAGATGAGGAAAATATACTGTTTGCAGATATTGAAAAATGTGAAAACGCATTGAGACAAATGACTGAAACACCGTCAAGATCATTAAGATACGATCGGTATTTTAAAATAAATCAAAAAAAAGGCGGTGGGATTGGATTTATTAGAGATACAGAGAAAATAAATACCATCATATCTCGTCTTGGATTCTTTATAATAGTTGAAACAGACTTCGAAGCTTCATCTTATGATATTCTAATGACTTATCGGAGACGTGATGTAGTCGAGAAATCATTTGACGACTTAAAAAATGAACTTGATATGAAACGCCTCCACTGTCAAAGTGACCAAACAACCGAAGGTAAGATGTTTATAGCATTTATTGCGCTTATAATGCGCTCATGGATGCAAAATAAATTAAAAGAATATATGAGTACTAATGGCATGACGTTTACTGGAGTGTTAAAGGAAATAAGAAAAATCAAGTATGTAACCACAAGAGATGGCAGGAAACTGCTGTCACCGGTAACAAAAAAGCAGAGAGAACTACTTGAAAAATGCGGTCTCTCGTCTGACAATTTAACAACATGGATAAATTCTGTTATTGTATAGTATAATTTAATGGGAATTTAGGTATAAATCGTCTACTTTTCATGCTTTCTTTCGGGTGCTTTTTGGTATCATTTTTAACCAAGTTGAATGCTATCCTTTTCAGCAAGGCCATATTTTGTGGTGCCGTACCCTTTCTTGTCCGATTAGGATGAGAATGAATCATTGGATTTTATCATCTTTCTGCTTAAAAAGGTGAAAAGATTGCCGCGCAATCTTTTCACCTTTTAACTAAAGCTTGACTAACTAATTTCCATTTTCTTGCTTCATGATTTTACGTGTTTTTTTCAGTATATTATTGTGCTTAATCATAAAATTTGATAAATTGTATATTAGTCATATTTATTTGCTGTCTGTTTTGGATAAATAATATTAGTTGAGGTTGTTTTATGTTAAGAAGCAGGAAATTGATCGTCACAACAGCGATTTTTGCTGTAGTTGTAATTTCGACTTTCGCCGCAATATACATTTCAGGCAATAGCATCAGCAGTGTTCTGGGGAATGAAGAACCTGATGAACAAGTCATGAAAGAAGAAACAGCGACCGTTTCACAGCAGGAGAGCCCAAAACAAAGTGAAAACAGTACAGTTCAAGACCAGGAACAGAGTACGGCTAACGTAGAAAATACAGCTGCAGAGCAGAGTGAAACAATTGAACAAACAAAAGAAAATAAACCTGGAGAATTTAAAAAAGTAAAAGTAAAAGTAAAAGCTATATATCTCACAGGAATATCGGCAGGTTCAACAAAAACTCTGGATAAATACATAGATATTATCAACAAAACCGAATTGAATACGGTAGTTATCGATATAAAGGATAACGGTGTTGTAAATTACCCGTCAGCAGTACCATTTGTAGCTGAAAATGGATTATCCGTCAAGTATTTCGATCCTGAGAAGGTTATTAAAAAACTTCACGACAATAACATATATGTTATCGCCAGGCTGGTCTGTTTCAGAGATGAAGGTCTGGCCTTGAAAAATACCGATCTTGCAGTTAAACGCATCGATGGGACTATTTGGAAAGAAAACAAAAGGAAAAATACAGGCGCATGGACCAATCCCTATAAGGAAGAAGTGTGGAAATACAATATTGATATTGCAAAAGAAGCTATCAGTAAAGGATTTGATGAAATCCAATTTGATTATGTACGGTTTCCCACTGCCAAAAAATCTGAAGTCAGCTATGGCGAAAATGTTCCAACAAAAGTCGATGCAATTTGTAGCTTTCTGAAGCTTGCTTCACAGGAGCTTCACAGCCTGGGCGTTCCGGTCTCGGCCGATGTTTTCGGGATCATAGCGGAAAGCAGGAGCGACGGGGAAGCTATCGGACAGGATCTGGAGAGAGTAGGCCTGGACATTGACGGTATAAGCCCGATGGTATATCCTTCCCATTATGCAAATGGTCAGGAAGTAAATGGAGTGGTTTTCGAAAAGCCTGATCTTGACCCATATGGCGTAGTTTATCAGACTATGCTTAAAATAAAAAACAGAACAGCTCTGGTACCGGGATATAAAGCAGTTGTAAGACCATATCTGCAAAGCTTTACGGCTAAATGGCTGAAAGAGGGTTATTATATGAATTATGGCCCCGAGCAGGTACGCCAGCAGATAAAAGCCGTAAATGATGCGGGATATGAAGAATGGATACTCTGGAACCCAGGTAATATTTATTCTGAGGCTATATTTGAGAAAGAATAATTAAAAAAACAATATTAATCACAAAACTTTGATTCTACCGCAAAAACTCATGTTCCAACAAAATTTCGATAGCATCGGAAAGATGTCGCACGGGGAAATGTCTCTAAAGCAACTCTTGCTCCACTTTCCTAAGAGGTATTCCTTACGGGTCGGCGAAATTTAGTTTCCACATTGGACTTTTTGAGGCAGAATCAACTTAAAATTTCTAAAAATTTCTACATTTTTCGGAACGAATTCCCTATGACAAATGTCTAATATATACCTATAATAAAAATTACAAGTATACATAAAATAAATAGCGAAGCACAATAAATGCTGATGTACAAAATACTAAAGCTGAAGCAGCGCCGGGGGGCAATATGAAAAAAGGACATCCAGTTTTTACAGTTGTTTTATTGTTTTTTTGTTTAATGATTCCTTTATTTTTGTCAGGATGTGAAAGAAGCGTCAAATTAGCACCGGGAAACCCTTCTGCTGTGCAGAATAGCACCCAGCGGAAGGAAACCGTTGATCAGTCTTATACCGACAGTTCAAAAGCGGAAAATACCCAATCAGGCCAGCAGCAGGCTCCTGCTCCGACAGAACCGGCAAAGCCGGCCGTTAAAGACATAAAAGTAAAAGCGCTTTATTTGACAGGCTGGACAGTCGGCAGCATGAAAAAAGTAGAGCATTATGTTAATCTTGCCAAAGCAACCGAAATAAATTCGTACGTTATCGATATAAAAGACGATGACGGATATGTGGGCTATGAATCCCAACTGGCTGAAGTTAAAGATATTGGCGCATGGAAGAAGAAATACGATGTAGAT
Source organism: Ruminiclostridium sp. (assembly GCA_012027035.1). Classification (GTDB taxonomy): domain Bacteria; phylum Bacillota; class Clostridia; order Acetivibrionales; family DTU013; genus MnB-11. Next base: position 4,784 of record VEPD01000211.1, read on the forward strand.
AAAGTACTGAAAACATTTCATGACAACAATGTTCACATCATAGGAAGAATAGTGAGTTTCAAGGATCCTGTACTTTCCTCGGCGAAACCGGAGCTGGCAATAAAGGACAAAAGAGGCGGATTGTATAAAACCAGGAATACGGACGGTAAAATGATCACATGGCTCAATCCATACGAAAAAGGTTCCTGGCCATATCTTGTCAAAATTGCGAAAGAAGCGGCAGGAAAAGGTTTTGATGAAATACAGTTTGATTATGTCAGGTTTGCCAATGACGGCGCTATGAAAAATATGGATTTCAGTGTATACACCCAGCCAAAGCATGAAGCAATCGACGAATTTTTGGCGTATGCCCGAAAAGAGCTTCCGGGAGTGGTCCTCTCGGCTGATGTTTTCGGAATAAAATGCGAGAGTCCGGCAGATACGGAGGGGATCGGACAAAATCTGGATACTATCGGCAAGAATATCGATTACATTTCACCCATGGCTTATCCGTCACATTATGCACTGGGCCAAATTGTGAACGGGGTCATGTTTCCAAAGCCTGACATGGATCCTTACGGAGTCGTTTATAATACTCTTTTAAAGGCTAAAAACAGGATCGCGCAGATAAGTGATTATAAAGCAAATGTCAGACCTTATCTACAGGATTTTATCGCAACGTGGATAGGCAAGGGAAATTACCAGGCATATGGGGCAGAGCAGGTAAGACAACAGATAAAAGCCACTTATGATGCGGGTTACGATGAATGGATTTTGTGGGATGCCTTGAACACATATAACGAGGAGGCTTTACAGAAAAAATAAATATCAGTACTACAGCGAAAACTTCATTTTTGATACGGCATTAATGCGCCTTGAAGAAATAATCGCGAAAGCTCCAATGCGTTATTTCTTCAAGGTTGAATCGGTAGTTTTCGCTGTAGTATATAAGTGTGATTTCATTTCATAGTTCGACAAACTTTTCAATAGGGCTAAAATACTATTTATTTTTAGTTAATCCATATTGACTTGTATGTCAGAAGTGATACAATATACTGTGCCAGGAAGAATATTCTATACAAAATATAGTAATATGTATCGAGGAGGCCAGTTTATGGACTTGTCGGAAAATGCTATCAAGGTTCTGGAGAAAAGGTATCTTTCAAAGGATGAAACTGGTAAACTATTGGAAAATCCCGAAGGAATGTTCAAAAGGGTAGCAAAGTCTATTGCAGCAGCCGATGCGCCATATGTCACCAATTCTGAGCTCAAATCCATAGAAAAAGATTTTTTTAACTTAATGGCAAACCTGGAATTTCTACCGAATTCACCTACGTTAATGAATGCCGGCAGACCGCTCGGACAGTTGAGCGCATGTTTCGTGCTTCCCATAGAAGATACAATGGAGGGCATTTTCGAATCTATTAAAAATGCCGCTCTGATACACAAAAGCGGTGGCGGTACAGGGTTCAGCTTCTCCAGGCTAAGACCGAAAGGCGCTGCCGTAAATTCTACAGGCGGAGTTGCAAGCGGTCCCATCAGCTTTATGAAGGTTTTCAACGCAGCTACCGAGGCCGTTAAGCAGGGAGGTACCCGAAGGGGCGCAAATATGGGTATCCTCAGGGTCGACCATCCTGATATACGTGAATTCATTACCTGCAAGCAGGATAACAAAGACATAACCAATTTCAATATAAGTGTTGCGATAACCGAAGAATTTATGAAGGCTGCTGCAGAGAATGGATATTACAACCTTGTTGACCCGAAAACGCAACAGGCAGTAAGAAAGGAAAACGCCAGCGAAATATTCGACATGATAGTTGAAAATGCCTGGAATAACGGTGAACCCGGGATTATTTTCATAGACAGGCTGAACAGGGACAATATCACACCGGAGCTTGGACTCATCGAAAGCACCAACCCGTGTGGCGAGCAGCCTCTGCTTCCTTATGAGGCCTGCAACCTTGGATCGATTAATCTGTGCGTTATGATAAAAGATGTTGACAACAAGCCGGATGTAGATTACGACAGACTAGGTGCAGTAGTAAAAAAGGCTGTACATTTTCTGGATAATGTAATTGATGTAAATAAATATCCACTTGCCCGGATTGATGAAATGACAAAAGGTACAAGGAAAATAGGCCTGGGCGTCATGGGGTGGGCGGATATGCTCTGCAAGCTTGGTATACCCTATAATTCCTTAAAGGCTATCAACCTGGCGGAGAAGGTAATGCACTTCATACAGGAGGAATCCAGGAAAGCTTCCATTGAGCTGGCAGAAGTCAAGGGAGTATTTCCTTATTATGACAAGAGCATTTACAAGGAGCTCGGCATAAGGGTGCGCAATGCCACCACTACCACCATAGCGCCCACAGGCACACTAAGCATAATTGCCGGCTGTTCCAGCGGTATTGAACCGTTATTTGCTATTTCATATATAAGGAATGTAATGGACAATGACGAACTGGTGGAGGTTAATCCCCTCTTTAAGCAAATTGCCACAGTCGACGGTTTTTATTCAGTGGATCTGATGAAGCGGATAGCAAAAAAAGGTACCCTAAAGGATTTTCCGGAGATACCGGAATCAGTTCAAAGCGTATTTGTTACAGCTCATGATACAACGCCCGACTGGCATGTGAAAATGCAGGCGTCCTTCCAGAAATATACCGACAATGCAGTATCAAAAACAGTAAACCTCAGTCACGAGGCAACAAAAGAGGACGTAAAGGCTGTATTCCTCTATGCATATAAAACCTTTTGCAAGGGTGTAACCATTTACAGGGATGGCAGCAGGGATATGCAGGTGCTGAATATCGGAGCCGTTAAAGGAAAAGAAGAGGAAAAGAAAGCTGTAGAAGCAGCGGCGACTCAAACTTTTAAAATAGCGCCGAGGCCGAGACCGGACATCACGACCGGCTTTACCGAAAAAGTAAGGATCGGCTGCGGTAACCTCTATATTACGGTTAATTATGATGAACACGGCATATGTGAAGTGTTTACAAATACAGGTCGTGCAGGCGGTTGCCCGTCACAGTCGGAAGCGACAAGCCGTCTGGTTTCCGTTGCTCTCAGATCTGGTATCGATGCAAAATCAATTGTAGAACAATTGAAGGGGATCAGATGTCCTTCCACAATCAGACAAAAGGATTTAAAAGTCCTTTCATGCCCCGACGCCATCGGAAGGCTTATAGAAAAAGTCCTGAAGCTCCAGAACGGAAACGGCAATGGTAATGGGAACGGGCACAACCATATAGACGAGCAGGCATATGATTTGAAGAGCGCAAATACGGTTAATGCTCCAAGACCTACAGCAAAGTGCGAAACCGAATGTACCGACTGTACAATGAAGGATTCATGCATGAACCCTGAAAAGGATCTGCCGGAAGATGCTGTGAGCGAAGCTGATGGGGTGAATGCGGGGAAAATCGTAAAGTGCCCGGAATGCGGTAGGGGCGTGGAGCACGAAGGCGGCTGTATGATCTGCAGACACTGCGGTTTCAGCAAGTGCGGGTAGGCAGGAATATGTAAATTTTTTGCAACTGAACCACCGATGTATAGCTTTATTGATTATTGGTAATCATACCTCCAGATGCTTTTTTAATCTTAGTTAAATATAATCAAGAATTGTTTCTTGGTACGAAAACCAAGACAATTTTGAAAGGAGTGGATTTATTATAAACATTTTAAATCAAATGGATACAACATCATGGGAAGGTTGGAAAAAATCCTTAGCCTCTGCAGTGGATTTCAGTGAAGGTCTTGGTGCTTCCGATGATCAGATTTCGAATTTTGCAGTAAAGCTTGGTAGTTATCTATCAACCAATGTTTCCCCTGATATAGCCGAAAACAAATCGCTAAAAGAGCTATGGAAAGTTGCAAGCCCGGAAGAACAAAAAGTAATAGCAAATTGTATGGTTAAACTGGTAAAAAGCGATAAGCAATAGTATTTAAACACCAAGCAGTATTTAAGA
>VEPD01000445.1 GCA_012027035.1 Ruminiclostridium sp.
AGGAGCGCTTCAGATAATCAATGGCAAGGCGAAGGTAGTAAAGGATTCCTACTGTGACGGATTAGGCGCATGTTTGGGGCACTGCCCGCAGGATGCGTTGGAAATCATTGAACGTGATGCTGATGATTTTAATGAGGAAGAAGCCTTGGAGTATGCAAGGAATCAAAGGCGGAAGGAACAAACGGTTAACGGATATGATACGATATCCGGAAGTCATGGACAAAGCGGCCATCATGGCCATATGCACGGTCAGGGTGGCTGCCCCGGCAGCAGGATGAGAATTATGAAAAACGGTGAAAGCAATGAAGGCAGAAAGTCCGCTGCCAGTTCTGACGATGTGGAGATCAGGATTAAATCCCAGCTACGGCAATGGCCGGTTCAACTAAGCCTTGTCCCTGTCGATGCACCGTATTTTGATAATGCTGACCTGCTTGTAACAGCAGACTGCGTGCCTTTTGCGTATCCAAACTATCATCTGGATCTTCTCAAGGGGAAGACTGTTTTGGTAGGCTGCCCGAAACTGGATGATGTAGAATACTATAAGGACAAACTTTCACAAATAATAAAAGGCAGCGATATCAAAAGCATAACGGTAGCACATATGGAGGTGCCGTGCTGTTCGGGTATTGTCAGGGCGGTGGATATGGCGCTCGCAGGCGCCCATAAGCATATACCGGTAACCAGGGTACGGATAGGAATCAATGGCAGCATTGAAAATCATGATTAGGGCTTGTCTGTGGAATCACTCAATATAAAATCTACTATATTTTTTGCTATGTCAGGGTCACGGTATTCGAACTGTGACTTTTTTATTTTATTGAGTTTTTCGGCATCATTCTTCAGGAGGATTTGAACTGTTTCTTTGATTCTTCTGGTTTCAAGGCATACAACTCCGAGGTTGTATGTTTCCGCATACGAGGGATTGCCCTCCTCCTGCCCGGGAAGAGCGCCGGTTATTACCAGCGGAAGGTTGCACATTACTGCTTCCATCATTACATTGGGGCTGGCTCTTGTAAATAATATATCCGATGCGGCCATGATATTTTCCATATTTTTTACAAAGCCGAATATTTCAACCCTGCCTGCATATTTGTCCAGTAAAGTAAGCTCCATCCTTTTTTTCAAGGTCTTGTTCCGGCCGCAAATAATTTTAACGGTGCTATTGAAATTATTCAAAACGCTCCGGGCTATCCTTCCCATATTCCCGGAACCTTCGCCGCCACTCATTATCAAGCAGCGAAGAGGTTTTTCCCGGTCAAAATTCACTACGTCGGGGATAATTGTTTGGACAAACCTTTCACGGACAGGGAATCCAAAGACTTTTATTTTGACTTCAGGCACGCCATGGCGCATACAGGCCGCCTTTGCTTCCTCGGTGGGACAAAGGGTAAAATGGGTACGCGGGTCGCTCCACATCGGAGTTATGCTTACCGGATCGGCAACTATGGCATATACGGGAATCCTTCTGTTGTTATTCTCCAGGATATTAAGTATGGAACCGAGATAGTTCGGATGTGTTGTAATAATGGCATCCGGATCAATGGCGCTGAGAACCCTTAGAAAACTGTCATGGATTGATTTTTCAATAAGCTCCGTTATAACGTAGGGGTATTTCAGGGAAATATCCCAGATCAGCTTCCACTAGTCTTTGGAAGCCCTCGTAATAGTTCCGTAAAGCTTTCCTATTTTCAACCCCAGGCTTCCGCTCAGGGAATATCCGTCCAATATATTGAGCTTTACCTCACCATGCCTGGAAAACTGCTCGGTCAGTGCTTCTGTAATACTTTTGTGCCCATGACCGGTATATTCGGATGTTATGATCATGACATTTTTATACATGATTCCTCTCATAACTGTCTGACGACATCGTATTTAAATTTAAAGTTATTACATATTTTCGCTGTCAGAGTATATATTATTCATATATATAAGACTTATTATTTAATTGGTGTAAAAAATGGCTAAATGTACGAGAATATTATTATGGATTCATACTTTTGGATTACTGCTGCAGCACAGGTTTTTAAATCGTCCTAACAGAAACAACCCGTTCAGGCATTCGCGATATTTCTGTAAGGCGCATAAATACCGGTATTATATTTTAACTTGCGCTGTAGTATTGATTTTAGGCTTTATTTTAAGCAGCATGTCCATATCACTTGCAGATGAAGTTGATGATGAACCATTCACAGGAGTATTGTCGGATGACTTTTTACAGGTCTCCGGCGTACCGGCAATTGATGCGGCCGCGGCTGTGGTCATTGATGTCAAAACCGGCAGGGTTTTGTATTCAAAGAATGCAACTGTGCGCAGGTCAATTGCAAGCACTACAAAAATTATGACTGCTATTGTTGCAATAGAAAACGGACGTCTGGATGATACAGTGGAAATAAACAGCCGGGCAGCAAGTATATGGGGCTCGAATATCAATCTGCAGCCGGGACAGAAGTATACCCTCAATGAGTTGCTTTACGGGCTTCTGCTAAATTCGGGCAATGATGCGTCGATAGCGATTGCAGAACACATAAGTGGGTCGGTCGAAAGCTTTGTGGAGAAGATGAATCAGAAAGCAAGGGAACTGGGCGCATATAATACGTCTTATGCAAATACCCATGGTCTGGATGCGCCAGGGCACTATTCCACGGCATATGACCTTGCACGGATAGCAAAATATGCCCTGGAGAATCCCGTATTTGCAAAGATAGTGGGAACAAAATATGCAGCGATACCCGGAATACAGCTTCACAATACCAATGAGCTGTTGGAGCTCTATCAGGGGGCTTACGGTGTTAAGACCGGTTATACGGGAAAAGCGGGAAGATGCCTTGTCGCATCGGCGGAAAGAGACGGAATGAGGCTGATATCCGTAGTTCTGGGATCGCCTACCAACTATAAGAGGGCATTGAGCAGCAAAAATATATTGGACTATGCATTTATAAATTACAAATATCACGTAATGGTGGAGGAGGGGCAGGAGATAGCACGCTTGCCGGTTTATAGGGGAAGAGATGGTTTTGTAGCGATAAAAGCCTCCGAAACTGTAGAAATCCCGCTAAGAGATGACGAATATGAAAAGCTTGAAATGAAGGTTTTTGTGCCGGAAGGATTTGAAGCGCCTGTCTATGCCGGCTCGGATACAGGCTATGTGGAATATGCGCTGGACGGTGAAACCGTTGGAAGGACGACCTTGAAGATATGGCGCAATATAGCGCGGAAGACGGTTGGCGATTATCTGAAGGGAATTATCAATGATTGGGCTGAAATGATGCGCGAGGGTATCTTTCGCTAAATGGAAAGTACCTTGAATTGATTTAATTATTTGTAATATAATGAACCTTATGAAAACACTGATAATTGCGTTGAATTCCAAGTATGTACACTCATCTCTGGCGCCTTGGTATCTAAAGGCCGCATGCAATGGCGTGTGCGGGGAAGTTAAGGTAATCGAATTTACAATAAATGAAAACCCTGAATCCATTCTGGCTGCCGTTTATGCTGAGAGGGCTGATATTGCCGCGTTTTCATGCTATATCTGGAATATCGGACAAATCCTGCGGATAGCAGAAAATCTGAAGAAAATCCAGCCTTATATAATCACTGTTTTCGGCGGGCCGGAAGTTTCCTATGACCCTGTTGAGCTGCTGCAGAAGCATCCATTTGTCGACTGTGTGATTTCAGGTGAAGGCGAGAAGCCATTTCCAAGGCTTTTAAAGTGCATATATCAAAAACACAAAGAATCTTCCGCCGCATCTGGTAAGACGCCTGTCTCCGGTGACCTTACCACCTCTGATGGTGAGTATTGCAAAGGTATGGATTCATCAGGGGAGTGCAGACCTCTTCTGCCAATTGTTAAGGAAACTGAGTTTGCTGCCCGGGTATCGGATAAGCTTAAGGAAATCGCAGGTCTGACATATCGGGCAGGTGACGCTGTTGAAAGTAACCCCATGGATCTGCCGCCGGATCTTTCTGAAATTCCATCTCCGTATTCCGAAGAGATGCTTGCTTCCATAAAAGGCAAAATTGCTTATTTTGAGGCTTCCAGAGGCTGTCCCTTTTCCTGCTCATACTGCCTTTCCTCGGCTGATGAAGGAGTCCGGTTCTTCCCTATGGAAAGGGTGAAAGAAGATTTGACGAGAGTTATAGAAGCGGGAGTGCGGCAGGTGAAATTCGTTGACAGGACCTTCAACTGCAACAAGGAGAGGGCAAAGGAGCTATTGAGGTTTATTGCCGGACTGCAAACGGCAACGAATCTCCATTTTGAGGCTGCGGCAGACCTCTTTGATGATGAACTCATCAGTATACTGGCTGAAATGCCAAAGGGCTTGATACAACTGGAAGTCGGCATACAGACCGTTAATATCAAGACGCTTAAGGCTGTAAAAAGGAAAACCGATACTGATAAGGTATTTAAAAATATCAAAAGAATTCTGCAAGCAGGCAATATCCATGTGCATCTGGATTTGATTGCAGGACTCCCTTATGAAGGCCTTGAATCCTTTAAAGAGTCCTTTAACAGGGTCTACGGCTTGAAGCCGCACACACTGCAGCTGGGTTTTCTGAAACTGCTCAAGGGTTCGTCCATTAGAGAAAATTCAAGACAGCATGCTTATGTTTTCAGAGATTATGCTCCATATGAAGTATTGTCCAGCAAATATATCAGCTATGACGAACTGACGTTATTAAAGGGCATGGAAGAAATACTGGACAGGTATTGGAATTCAGGGAGATTCACAATTGTTCTGGATTATATTATTCATAATTATTTCACCTCTGCATTCGACTTTTATCTTGACTTTTACAGGTTCAATTTAAAGATGAATAAAAATATACAGTCGGTATCGGTGCGGGATTTGATTTCTCTTTTGCTCGATTATGTCAAATCTATAGAAGGCATTGATTTAGCTGGATTTAAGGAATATTTGAAGATCGATTTTCTTGCTTCCGATAGTTCCGGATACCTTCCGACAGACATGGACAGGATATCAACTGATGGTTTTAATGATAAATGCTATGAATTTCTCAGGGATCAAAGTAATTTAGCCGCATATCTTCCCGCATTTACAGGATTACCTGCCAAACAAATAATGAAAAAGGTTCATTTTGAATTGATTTACAAAGCATCTTCTGTTTATCTTTTTGATTATACAGCGAAAGATCCGGTTACCCGGCGGTTTAGGTACTGCATCATCGACAATTTTTAGCTTATGCAGCAGACAACACTTCTTTATCTTGTATATTCTGCAATAAAATAACAAAATTTTTCCAAATATATTCCAAAACATTCCGAAATATAGTAAAATATAATTTATAATGTAAAATATGGTATATATACCGGCTTGAACATTTAATTTACTATAAGCAAGGATGGTTTTGTGAAGAAGATATTTACGGAAAAAAATAGCTTAAAAAGGGGCAGTATTACAGTTGAAGCTTCTGTAGCGGTTCCAATAGTCATTTTTAGTATTATCGCCATAATTCTTATCGGGTTGATTTTGTACCAGAGGGCTGTCCTCCAATCGGTAGCCGATAAAGCTGTACAAGTGGGAGCGGCCTCGTGGAAGAACCTTTCAGCTGATACTGCTACCGGGAAGATAACAATAGATGAACTTGCCGATAACGGACTTTACTGGAGACTTTTTGAGGCAGACAGGGAAGCAAAGACTGCAAAACTTGAAAAATTCGCTGAAGAATTACTGGTAAAGAAAAATATCCTGAAGCCTGAAAGCTCATCTATTTCAGTTGTTATCAGGGATTATACCGTATATAAAAGACTGGAACTGACTGTGGAAAATTCTTATAGGATTCCTGGAGGCTCGATAATGAGATTGTTTGGCACTGATGGAAGACTCAGGCTGAAAGTCGCCTCATTTGCCGTGATTGAAGACCCGGCGGAGCTTATACGGAATACCGATTTTATACTGGACATTGAGAAAGAACTGGAAAGGAAATATCCCGGCTTGAAAAATCTTGGCGATAAAACAAGAGGAATATTCGGCAAGATTAAGGATGGTCTGGAAAAATTCACGGAATAAATTGAAAAGAAACAGGAGGCTCACGTGGGGGTTAATAAGGATTCAGGTCAGATTACAGTGTTTTTAAGCATTATATTGTTGTCAGTGATTATTCTGGCAGGAGTATTGGTGGATGCATCAAGAGTTTCGTCAGGTGAATCGCTGGTTAGAAGCGCTGTAAGCAGTGCAGCCAGGTCTGTTCTGGCAGGATACGGCAGCAGGCTGAAAGAGAGTTACGGTCTCTTTGCATTTGATGCTGCCAATGAAGAGGAATTAGAAGATACTGTGAAGTATTATCTTGAAAAAAACCTTCAAATAGATGGAAACGGAGCGGTTGCAGGTGCAAGCATCGATTTGTACGGGTTCAGGATAGAAAGCATCAATGTATCTGCCGTGCAAAATCTCAGTGAAAACAAGGCTTTTAAGCATCAGATTCTGGAGTATATGAAATACAGGGCGCCCAAGGAGCTGGTTGAAGGCTTTGTGGAACGGCTTAAAGCCTTCAGGGATATGGGCAGGATGTCCGCAGCGTACAGTAAAAAGGTGAGTCTGGATAAAATCATGGGCAGGCTGGATAAGTCCCAGCAAAGCCTTAAGAGGTATGTGGACGGCGCCGGTAAGGACACGGATAGGTACATAAACGGCTTCAATCTCAACGGCGTCTGGCAGCAGGCTTTCAATGATTATCTGAACCGGAATTCCGATCTGAAGGCGACAGGGGAAGAGCTTGGAAGGCTAGAGGGTGAATTGGGTGAACTACAGCAGGAAAGTATCAGCACCGGGCTTTCAGGCCAGGAAAGTGATGGAGTCCCCGACCCCCAAGATCGTATTAATTTCCTTACAAATGAAAGAAACATATTGGTTGACAGAATTGCAGGCTTAAACAGCAGCATCAATGAGACATGGAAAAACCTGCGGTATTCGCTTACCGATGAATATACAGCGCCGAATGAAAAGGCTGTCAGGGATATTGACAAAATAATCGAAGCGGGAAAGAATGCCGAAGAGCTGATATCCGGTCTTGAGTCATTCCTGAAAAGTGGTTTTACCGGTAACGGTGATTTCGTAATGAATCTGGGAGAAGATTTGAACAGAATTAAAGGTTTATTACTAACAGGCCAACAGGCGGCAGGCTTGCTGAAATCCCTCGGAAACAACAAACAAATCCTGGATCAATTGGTTGAAAAGCTTGATATGTTGAAGAGCCGGTCTATCGGTGGAAATGGAAGCCTTATGGATTCAGGCGGTATGATGGACGATATCCGGAAACTGGTTTCGGAATATGACAATCATATAGAATATTCTTATGAAAAGCCGGATAAGGGTAATAAAGCCGATGATCCCAGAAAAGACAAGGCAGGGC
>VEPD01000213.1 GCA_012027035.1 Ruminiclostridium sp.
ACTTTCGCCGGATCGTCAGAAAAGACCAGAGTTCCGTTATCATCCGCGCCGACATACGTCGTATCATCTTTAGATCTGGAGGTTTCGGTAGATTCATGGGGACCCGCCAGATTCAAAACCTGCTTAAAAGAAGTTTTGCGTTCGACGCTTTTTCTCACATTTGTGGAAATTATCTTGGGGAAGGTGTACTTGATGTGTCTGGATTCAAAATTTGTCAGAGCCGGGGCATCGTCAAAGAAGATCTGCTCCCCGATTGAAACCGATATCCGGGGAGTCATGAGCCATTCGTCGGTGGAACCATCCCGGCAAAAAATGTACGTAACTGTGCCACCGTCAATGATGTTGTTGATAATGCATGAACGCTCACTGGAAGATGCCTGAACCCGGTCTGTCAGGGTACAGAGAAAAAATGTGATCAGGACGGTAGTCAAGACTGAACAGAGGCTGCCGTGCTTAATTAACATGGGCATGTCCTAGTTAAGAATTTAGTTCAGCTAAATTTGGCTTTGAACTACAACAAGACGATGATGAAGGCAACCGGATTTCTGCTTCCTAGCCCATATTTAACACTTATTCGATAACGCGAAAAAATCAAAATGCAGTGCCACTCCGTTTTTATCCATGCCGTAACATCACGTTATTAAAACAGTTATTTTTACAGGTGATAAATATGGGCTAGCTGGTGCTATACCTGAAAACTGCCTTAATGGCATCGAAGCTACTGTTCCGGTTTTTTGTGTGAAGCGAAATACATAGTATAAGCATTTACATTGCACTCTTCCCTTTTTCCCGCCAACACAATTGTTCCGTCCGCCTTGTAACGGCCACAACTTGTAATCTGCACCTTCTTATCCTGGTCAACTTCAAATTGAAAAGATACATACGTGCTCTTATCAGTATCTTTCCCCAATTTGCCGTTTTCAACTTTGTAAGGATATGTTTTAACTATAACTACAGGTTGTCCATTCTCGCCTTTCTTAGACTCCCATTCAGTCTTGGGAAAATTCGCAGTAGCTATAGCATAGCCAATGGTGACACTGTCATTAATAGCATCAATAGTACTGTTTTTGATAAATTCAATATCATTGTTATCTGACTTCGAAGTCTTGTCACAAGCTGAAATTGTTACAAGCAGTAATATTAGTAGTACGATGCACCGCAATTTCATTCTCAACTCCTCATTCAAATATATTATTTGTAATCATCTTGCCAACGAGCATGGCTTTGACCCGCCTGGTTTTCGGGCGGGTCGTAAGCCTGGTTAGCTATTCCGCCTGTCAGTAACTTTGATGCTGTTATTCTCCTCAACAAACCAACCTTCTTGTCCGATGCTTCCTTTTACTTTCCATGTCCGAAAGTCTTTGCCGTAGCCCATACGAAGCACTTTTACACGCTCTCCCGGGGTTATCTTGCCTGTTTCTTTGTTTGTTTTTGGATAGTCTTGGGGCGGTTGCTCGAATAGAGTGATTGGCTTGAGAATTATGATTTCGCTCTTCCGATCCGAAATCACGTCATTCGCCCAGAAGCTCGCAGCAAGGGCGATAACAATCAAAATTGCGATTATGTTCTTTTTCATTCTTTTCATGTCGCTAACGGGGCGGGGGCGCACCAGCGCGTCAGCGCCTGCGTGCCGCCTCCTGGTTGGGGCTGATTTATGATACAGTTTTGTCCGGAGAAGTTTCTTTTTCCGAATGCCTTAATTCTGGATGCCTGTCATAAAAACCATTTACATCTTCAAGAGGACTTTGGCAATTAGAGCAAATCATAGTCGGATTATCTTTTCCCCATAAGGGGATGGAGCATTTTGGGCAGATCATAAATTGTGGTATTTCATCTGACAAAACGTCTGTTGAAATATATTTTGACAAGTCGTCCTTCTGAGCATCTGTTGATGCTAGTAGTTTCAAGATAATTTGAAACATTACCGCCATCGAAAAGGAAATTGCAGCAGCAATCCTGTAAAATCTAATATTCCGATTAGCATCCTGAGCCGAAAGGGTGACCGCTTTTTTTATTTTGATATACCCATAATTATTAAACTGACTTTGAAAAGAGGAAGCACCAATGGCACATAAACCCGCACTAGAATAGCAAGTTATAATTGCGTTCTTTAATCCTTGTCGTATGAACTTCGAAGACATCCATTTAGTGATATTCATATTGCTCCAACGGGGTGCGGCCTTGACCCGCACCGGGGCGCTTCTCAGCCCCGGTCGGCGGCCAAGGCCGTGGTTGAGCATTGCTTTACTACTTTGTCCTGACCATAAGAGCACCATACGCGTAGATGCTGTCTTCTCCACCGTTCTTCAAACGCTTCATTACTCGCTGAACAGGCCAAATCGTTGCTCCTGAACTTAGCTTCAGTGAAAGGTTTATCTCTGCCTGCGGATCGGCATCATTGCCTTCCCATTTGCCTCCGAATTTTCGACGAATGACTTCTCCTACGTATGCACCAATGCTGAATATCCGTTGTCCAAGTTTTTCCGAGAGCAGTCCTCCTGCCTTCGCTTTACCATCTGCTGTTTGTTCTTCAAAGAAGCGATCAATTTCTCGTAAGCTGTCGAGACTGAAATCAGCCTTATAGCCTGAGCTGATAAGCGCTTTGGATATCCATTCCGCTGACGAAAGCGCATCCGTGACAATCTTTGGCTCTGCTCCCAAAGCCGCGACCGATGAAATCAGCACCAACGCGGCAGTAACAATGAAAATTCGAAGATTTGTCATCTTGTCTCTCTCATTTCATGATTTGCTCAACGGGGGAGAGCACACCGGCTTGGCCGGTGTTGCGCTTCGTTGGACATTTTCCTTCAGAAAAGAAAAGGTCGATTGTCTTCCTTGAAGGCTGACTCACGACCTTTTAATCTGACTTTCACATTTTAAACTAGACGTTTATGCCGATATGACGACCATCAGCCAGTTCCACATCCAGAGACAATTTACCGCCGAGTGCCTCGATGTACCGTTTGAGAGAAGAAATTTTAACTTCGTGACCGCGTTTTTCCAGATTGGCGACAGATGGTTGCGATATTCCGAGTGCTACCGCCAGATCGTGTTGCGACATCTCAACAGTTTGTCGTAATTGAGCAAGGCGAAGTTCGAAAATTTCTTGATCCGCCTGAGCACGTGCTGCTGCGACTACGGTCGGGTCTATTTTTTTAATTAATTCCGAAAGCTGTTTTGCCATAACTCACTCCAGTTCTTGCAGATAGTTCAGAAACTCACGCTCTGCAATTGGTATCATGGTATCGTAGAATTGCTTATTTCCGGTTTTGTCTCCGCCACATAGCATCACTGCCTGACGGAGAGGATCAAATGCGAAAAATACCCGGTATGGTCTACCTTTGTGTTGCACACGGAGTTCTTTCAGGTTCTTTATCTTGTCAGTCCCTTTGAGACTGTCAACGTGTGGCCTGCCCAATGTCGGGCCGTATTGCTCAAGAACGAATATGGCAGCCAACACATTTTGTTGTTCCGAAGCGTCCAAGCTCAGAAACCAATTATTGAAATATTCGACAGTTACAATTTTCCATACCATATTTTATTCATTCCCTTGCCTTTAAAATAACTCGCAAGCTATATAGTGTCAAGGCTATATTACATGATTGCTACTGCTTTACACGAGTTTCCCATCCGCAGTTTCCACACATCCACCCAGGCTTTCTTTTGTTCATTGCTTCCAATGTTGTGCTTTTTGTCATGCCTGGAGTGAACATATCTACGACGAACGCAAGTATGGTCAGCAGTGTTAAACCTCCACCTCTTTCAGGCTCCAGTTTAATAAAACTGTGGTGACCGCACTCTGGACATTTTGTAGGCGGATTTGTCTGGTTGCTTTTAGATCTCATTTTCATCCGTACAACGTCATAAGGCTGACCGGCAGGCTTTTGGGCCGGTCTTGCCGCTTGTTGAACTATCGTTCATTTAGCTTTAAATATTTTTCTAACCTTCTCAACCTCTACGCTATGGACTGTGTGACCGTCCTTTAAAGGTATTGCAGAATGCCATGCAGCGTCATAATAGGATTTGAATACTTTAGAAATTTCATGGCTTCGAATAGAGCAAAGATTTGAGTCCGATGACGAAGCAAAGAAAAATACCTCTTCATTGTCTATTATTACGAATTGGAGACGGGGAATCCGCTCATCTTCTTTAAAGTATCTACACGAATACCCGCTATTTTTTTCAGCTAATCTGCGCTCAAACTTCTCAACCCGTCTTTTATCGTTGAATATGAATATCTCTCGATAATCAATTCTACCAGAAGCTTCCTTTATACAATTTTCCAAATTCCCATGTGCAACTTTACGAGTAGATGCTGAAAATCCGGAGCTTATTTTAGATTTCCAAGTAAGGTCACATATTGATTTTGTTGCTTCTAACATTCTTTTTCCTAAATACGCCTCCATCTCAATGGAATCATTAAAAACTGTGGTTTTTGTGTCTCTTAAACCATCTATGATTTGTTGGTGAAACTTATTTGACTCCTTTTGAAAATCTTCTTGAGAAAAATGAGATATTATCAGATGCAAACCGACAAAACTAAGAAGCAATAATGTAAGCACAGGTGAGTGCTCAGCCATCGAATCAACTAAGCCTAAGAAATGCATAACAGCAAGTATGCCAGCGGCAATTGCGATGAAAATTAAAATAATAATGTCGATATTGCGTAAAAACTTCTTCATCTTCCTCTCCTCAATAAATGGTCAAATTGCGCTCCATTAAAGCTTTTTGTAGAACCAATCGACAAATATCCTTGCCATTTTTTCCCATGCATTATTTTCAGAATATCCATGTGAAACATTTTCAAACACTTCTATAAACTTATCTTTGCTGCCTAAGCATTCGTAAAGATAAAAAGAGTGCTGTAGCGGTATTACTTCATCATTGTCACCTTGGGTTATCATACAAGGTGTTTTAATTCCGAATGATGAACTAAAAACATTGTATTTAAGTGAATCCAAAAGAATGTCGAAGTTATATCCATTTTCTTCGAGATATCCGTTTGTGCGCCACTCTTCAAATTTATGCCTTCCAATTTCATTGTAATAAGCATCAGGAATAAATGCCGCAGGTGATTTAAGGCCTATTGCTTTCAATTGATTGGCAATATTCGGGTTTAGGAGTAGTACGGATGCTCCAAAACTGGAAGCAAACGCACCGATTCTTTGGGTATCTACCCATTCTTGCTGTTTTAAAAATTCATATGAGGATATGAAATTGTCAATTCCAGCGGAAAGTGACAAAGTTCTTCGTTCACCTTCGCTATACCCAAGACCTTCAAAATCAAAAAGAAATGATGAGATCCCTACCTCTTGCAATTTAGGAGGCATGTTTACCCAACTTAAGCTTTTTGAACCTTTTTTACCATCTCCAGTGAGCATTATGACAACTGGGGATAAACCATTGTCAGTGTCTGCCTTTATAAAACGCCCGCGTAATAATGTATTAGTACTTTTTGATTTAAACTCGACCGATACCATATAGGCTCCTTTTCAATTACAATGTAAATAATGATGAATCTAAAGGTTTTGGTAGGTGCTGTATATTTGTTATAAATTCTCTTGTATTATGTTTACCAGCGTTAAATACTGAATCAAGTATGTTAAGACCTTTTTGAAATCCTGATACTTTTCTACGCGACTGATAATATATTGGGTGGTTATTTAAATAGTCTTGCTCACGGATTTCAACTCCAGAACTAGTTATTTTATGCCAATCGTGAACCTGTAAGCTTTTGCCAGTGCCTACAACAATAGTATTAATACCAATAGCCTTACAAATGATTAGAATCTTTTCCGTTGCATCTTCACAGAAACTAGACACTTGACTTGCATAATATATTGTAGGTAATTTTATATTCAAATAGATCATAAGGTCTTTTATGATTTCCATATTAATATCAATTAGGTTTGAGTTTGACAGAGCTGATATTAGTAAATTATGTATTTCTGGCCACTCAGAATCGAAATATCTTGTTTTCGCATAAGAATACTCTATTGTTTTCAGTAACTTATCTACATAATCTTTGTCGGTTTGAGCGATTGTTACCTCACGATAATTCTCTTGAAAATGCTGTCCTGTGGGCAAACTTAACCATCTTATTTCTCCTTGCATGTTGACTATTTTTGTCCTGTCGAGAAAATGACGTTTTCTAAAGTGCACATTGTCAAGAACTACAAAAACATCTGAGAAAGCAAGCTTGCTAAAGTAGCCTAACCATGGAAGAAAATATGGTTGATGGATTGTAGCGTTCATGTTTTTAAACGGCTCCAGTAATCCTGAATGTCAATTCTTTCATTTGTTCTTCATAACTTTCTTGTTCGCTCTTGATTTACATTCATGCAGGGAGAAAGTTCACTTGTTTGTCTATATTCAGAACAAAGCTCTCTACGTCT
Source organism: Ruminiclostridium sp. (assembly GCA_012027035.1). GTDB lineage: Bacteria > Bacillota > Clostridia > Acetivibrionales > DTU013 > MnB-11. The sequence goes on from VEPD01000213.1 coordinate 6,396, forward strand.
TCAAATAATGCCTCTATTTCAAATAACTTGATTATGTGAAATCTGCCACTTTTGGTTCTGCCGTTTCTGTGGACCAGGTCATGCCTTATTGCGATGTATTTATGAATTCTTTCAATAGTTGAGGGAAAGGAAATATCCAATACGTTTTCGTACAAATTATGAACTTTTGGCAAGTTGTGCCAGACTATATCAAGCAAATAATCGCTTACCTTTTTATGGGTCTGATTTTTCCAATCCAGTATTTCTGTGATTGAATATTTCTTTTCCTTGAATTCATGCATGGAGGTAAGGAGTTTATCAATCAAGTCCTCGCTATTTGTTACTTTATGGAGAAAGGCGTCACATAAATATGTTTCCATTGCGGTTATTGTTGACGCATAAACCATTCTGAAAAGAGGCTGCTGAATAGCGCCTTTTTGCGAAAAATCTTGATTTGATATATTTCTGAGGGATTCGATGGATTTGGTGAATGTTTTGTAGAACTCGGCATTTGCTTGTGCAGATTCATAGAGTGCCTCTTGGAGTCTCTTGATGCCGCAAATTGGACAGCCAGAACCGAGTACGGTTCTGTTTTTGATTTGTGCTTGCCATTCATGAGCTGGGTTGACTGAGCAAGTCCACCAAACTTTTTTACCGCTTGCACGAGTCACATCTTTTGGCGTTAAAGCTTCATTTTTTGTTTTGTGCCATTCCTTTGCTACTTCTGGATGATTAGATTCCAAGCTGGTAGCTGGCGAAACTATTATCCCTGTGCAGATCGGGCAGCCCTTCTTTTTGCCTCGTGCCGTTCGATTCGTTACCGATGATTCAAATTCATGTTCAGGATGTACGGAGCATTGCCACCATACTCTTCGTGCGCTCCCGTAAGTAATATCAGTTGGATTCAACTTTCCATTTTTTGATGGATGCCATTCTTTAGCCAGTTCCGGGAATTTTTCAGCGAGGCTGGGACCGGTCAAACAATGAGGGCAACCTTTGCCTATGACTCGACCTCTGACTGTTGACTGCCAAATATGGTTCTTATTG
>VEPD01000163.1 GCA_012027035.1 Ruminiclostridium sp.
CGAGTCGCATATGGGAGGCGTTATCGCTGCACCGACAGCAGGAAAGCTAATAGAGGACGTCTTGAATTACCTGCAGGTGGAACGCCGCTATACCGAAGAAGATTTGAAATCCATTGCAAAGGAAGTCCTGGTACCGGAAGTAAGGAATATGACTGTGGAGGAAGCAGTCAAGTCTCTTAAGCAACAGGGGCTGGCATATAAACTGGAGGGAAATGGCAATAATAAAAGCATGGTGCTGGAACAGATACCCAAACCGGATGCAAGCATACCCCAGAATTCCGTTGTACTTTTGTACACATATAAGCCTGAAAAGCAGCCTACTGTCAAAATGCCGGACCTTTTGAAAAAAAGCATATCGGAAGCAACGGAAGCCTTGAAAAATGCAGGATTGAACATAAGGGTGAGCGGCTCGGGCATTGCGGTAAAGCAGGAATATGCTCCTGGTATGTCAGTTCCAAAAGGTGAGGTTATTGAAGTCGATTTCAAGCAACTGGATAATATGGAAGTAGAGGTATGGGAGGATTAGTATGGTGTTGAAGGAATTGATCAAGGGATTGAATGTTTTAAACATCACTGGTTCGGATAATGTTGAGATATCAGGAATCGCCTATGATTCCCGCAAGGCTAGAAAAGGATATTTATTTGTATGCATAGACGGGACAACCGCCGACGGTCATGATTATATTCCCCAGGCAATTGAGAATGGCGCAGTTGCAGTTGTAGTGCAAAAGGATGCTAAATTACCGGAGGAGATATGTATGGTCAGGACTCCGGATACCAGATATGCGCTGGCGTACCTGTCCGATGCTTTTTACGGCCATCCTTCAGGCAGGTTCAAGCTTGTAGGCGTTACAGGGACAAAAGGAAAGACCACCGTTACCTTCATGATCAAGTCGATACTTGAATCGGCCGGCAAAAAGGCGGGACTGGTCGGCACACTTGGATCACGTATCGGAGACAGGATGCTTTATACTGAAAGGACAACACCTGAGTCTTTTGACCTTCAATCACTTTTTTCCGAAATGGTGGACGAAGGCGTGGACAGCGTAGTAATGGAGGTATCCTCCCAGGGTCTGGCACTTCACAGGGTCAGCTGCTGCGATTATGAGATAGGCGTTTTTACAAATCTGACCAAGGATCACATCGGACCGAAGGAACACGCTTCAATGGACGATTATCTAGAGGCTAAAACCAGACTGTTCAAGATGTGTAAAAAGGGACTTGTTAATAATGACAGTGACTACGTTAATGAAATAAAGAAAAAAGCCGAATGCGTATTGCTTACCTTCGGAATTGAAAAAAAATCCGATATAATGGCTGTCGATATAGTCAAACACCCTCAGAGTATTGAATTCCAGGTTGTCACTCCCTGGTTCTCAGATAAAATCAAAGTCAATATACCGGGTAGATTCAGCGTATACAACGCTCTTGCTGCCATAGGTGTGTGCGGTATGCTGGGGATTTCCGGCGACGCAGTCAAAGCCGGTCTGGAAAAGGTTCAGGTATCCGGAAGGGCGGAATTAGTCAATACCGGCAGGGATTTCAGCGTTATGATTGATTATGCCCATACGCCGGACAGCCTTGAAAATATCCTGAACACGGTAAAGGACTATGCTCCGGGAAGGGTTGTAAGCCTTTTCGGCTGCGGCGGTGACAGAGACAGGACAAAAAGGCCCATGATGGGGGAAATATCCGGGCGTATAGCCGATCTTACCATAATAACCTCGGATAATCCACGGACTGAAGATCCTGAAGCCATTGTCAACGACATTGAGGAAGGTATCAAGAAATCCGGCGGCAGATATATCAGAATAGTGGACCGGCGTGAAGCGATCAGATATGCTCTGAACAATGCCGCCGCCGGTGATGTGATTGTGCTTGCAGGCAAAGGCCATGAAACATACCAGACCTTCAAGGATAAGACCATACACTTTGACGAAAGAGAGGTTGTGGCGGAAATCCTGAATGAATGTCAGGGGATTTGAGTTTCCGGATTTACTAATAATAAACAGGAGAGGTGTCATGCTCACATTAACTATAAGTGAAATAATGGAAGCGACAGGCGGACAACTGGTATCGGGAAATGCTGAAGCCACTGTAACAGGTATTTCCACCGACTCGAGGAAGATAGATAAAGGTTATCTTTTCATACCGTTGACAGGGGAAAGATTTAACGGCCATGATTATATAAATAAAGCATTTGACGAAGGAGCGGCTGCGACTCTGACGCAGCAGGACGAAAGCGGCGTGGAAGGCCGGCGCGTCATCAGGGTGGGTGATACCTCCAGGGCTTTAAGGGATCTTGCAGCCTGGTACAGGGAAAAGTTCTCCGTCCCTTTCGTAGGAATCACAGGCAGCGTCGGTAAAACCAGCACAAAGGACATGATTGCATGTGTAGTGGGATCAAAGCTGAATGTATTGAAAACGGAAGGCAACCTGAATAATGAAATAGGCGTCCCCCTTACCATTTTCAATCTCAATGGAACTCATGAAGCGGCCGTTCTGGAAATGGGGATGAGCGGGACCGGAGAAATAGGCAGGCTTACAGCTATAATAAAACCTGATATTGCAGTTATCACCAATATCGGGATATCACATATCGAGAAGCTTGGCTCCAGGCAGAATATATTGAAGGCGAAGCTCGAAATACTGGAAGCACTGAACCCTGACGGATTGGTGATACTGAACGGAGACGACGCGCTGCTGGCGGGTATGAAAGATCTTTTGAAATTCAGGACCGTTCTTTACGGGATGGATGAAGGTGTTGACTACCGGGCGTGCAATATCAATTCACACGGTGAAAGCGGTACATTTTTTGACATTACATTGGGGGGAAGGGAATATAATATCCATATTCCGGTTCCCGGAGTACATAATGTTCATAATGCTCTTGCAGCCGTGGCTGTGGGCTGTGAACTCGGTATTCCGATGGAAGATATTATAAGAGGGATTGCCGGTTTCAGCCCTTCTAAAATGCGAATGGATATAGTATCATTTAATTGTATGAAAATAATCAATGATGTTTACAATGCAAGTCCCAACTCAATGGAGGCAGGTATAAATGTGTTAAGGGAAATTGGCCGGGAGAACAGGAAAATCGCAGTGTTGGGGGATATGCTGGAGCTTGGGGAATGGTCTGAAAAAGCTCATTTTGACATGGGTAAATATGCCTCGGCTGCAGGAATAGACAGGATCATTGCAGTCGGATCAAATGCCAGGTTTATTGCCGATGGAGCGCTTTCTGCGGGATACCCGGAAGAACAGATCAGATATTTTCAAAGCAATGCCGAAGCTCTGGATTATTTGCAGAAAACCCTGGTTCCCGGCGATGTGATTCTAGTTAAGGGCTCCCGGGGAATGAAAATGGAGGAAATTGTAAAGGGATTGGCAAATACTATAGAAAAATAATATACGGGGGTATTGGATGGATTTACAACTTTTTGCTTCAACCCAGGTCATTGTTTTTATTATTACATTCGTGCTGACGCTCATCGCAGGAGCTTTGATAATTCCTGTATTGAAGAGGCTTAAATTCGGCCAGACTGTGAGAGACGACGGACCGGCAACACATCTGAAAAAGATGGGGATACCAACCATGGGCGGCCTGATTTTCCTGATACCAATGATTCTCGTAGCATCATATTTCTCCGCGGATTATCCAGAAATGCTTCCTATGCTTCTGGCCACCGTTGGGTTTGCTCTTATAGGATTTATTGACGATTTCATAAAGGTGGTAAGAAAGAATAAGGATGGGCTTAGCGCAAAGCAGAAATCCCTGGGGCAATTGACAGTCGGTACGGCATTTTCATTCTATGTCGCATACAGTCCCAATCTGGGAACTGGAATAATAATACCTTTTCGGGGTATGGATTCTCTAATCGGAATTCCGGCGTGGATATTCATACCTGTTGTTACATTATTCATAATGTACTTTTTTACAAACTCCGTCAATCTGACTGATGGGGTAGACGGCCTTGCTGCCGGTGTTACGCTGATAGTTGCGGTTTTTTTCGCAATAGTTGCCATGACCAGGAGCGAGTGGGATTTCGTCAAGGTATTTTCCTCGATTGCTGCAGGAGGCTGCCTGGGCTTTCTTGCGTTCAACATTCATCCGGCAAAGGTGATAATGGGGGACACAGGCTCACTTGCTTTAGGCGGCGTGGTAACAACGGCGGCGGTCATCATGAAAATGCCGTGGATATTGGTTATCGCCGGAGGGATTTATTTTATCGAAGGCCTGTCTGTAATAATGCAGGTAGCTTCTTTCAAGCTCACAGGCAAGAGAATATTCAGAATGTCTCCCATACACCATCACTTTGAACTCTCCGGCTGGAAGGAAACTAAAGTGGTAAAGGTATTCTGGATTGCGACAGCGGTATTTTGCCTTATAGGTTTTATAGCGCTCAGGTTCAATGTTTTTTAAACATATTTTCAGTGTTCCTAAGTAGCGACAGGAGGTATCCAGGCTTATATGAAAGAGAAAAAGCCCTTTGATTTCTGGCTCTTCATGACTGTTCTGATAATGTTGTCCTTTGGCCTTGTTATACTTTTCAGCGCCAGCGCTCCATGGTCGCAAAAGGATTATGGCGATATTTACTATGTTATTAAAAGCCAGCTTATTTTTGCTGCTATAGGTATTGTTGCAATGCTTTTTTCAGCAAACATTGATTATCACAAATATGGAAAGCTTTTTGTGCACCTGTTTATTGCAGGAAATATTTTTACTCTTATCCTGGTTTTTATTCCGGGAATAGGCAGGGAAGTTAACGGTCAATGGAGGCAAATATTTATCGGCGGATTTAATTTTCAGCCGTCTGAGCTGGCAAAGCTGGGGCTTATACTGTTTTTGTCCTACAGCCTTTCAAAAAGGAAGAAGGATATGGATTCATTCTTCAAAGACTTTACGCCCTACCTTATTTTGATCGGTGTATTTGCAGGGCTGCTTCTTATGGAAACACACCTCAGTGCTACAATTATCATATGCAGCGTCGCATTCATCGTCCTGTTTGCAGGCGGGGCTAAATTAAGGCATTTCATGATCATTGGCATTCCCGCCCTTGCCGGACTGATGGCTTTTATTACATTCACCGATTATATGACGTCAAGGATCAGAGCCTTCATTGATCCATGGAGTGATTTGCAGGGAGAAGGCTGGCAAACTGTTCAATCCTTATATGCTATTGGCTCGGGAGGCATTTTTGGGAGGGGACTGGGCCAAAGCATGCAGAAATTCCTATGGCTGCCCGAGGCCCAGAACGACTATATTTTTGCTGTGCTGGCTGAGGAACTGGGCTTTATCGGTGTTCTTGCGGTTTTAATACTGTTTTTGATATTCATATGGCGCGGGATCAAGATAGCCATTAATGCCCCGGACGTCTATGGCAGCCTGGTTGCAGTTGGTATAACTTCACTGATAGCAGTTCAGAGCCTGTTCAATGTGGCCGTCGTAACAAAGTCAGTGCCGCCGACCGGCGTATCTTTGCCGTTTTTCAGTTCGGGCGGCACGTCCCTTGTACTCTTTCTCGTAGAGGTTGGGATACTTCTGAATATTTCGCGCTATTCAAACTATGAGCGGATATAGAGTGGGACAGGATGTCCCCTTTTAAGGGTAACACATTAAATACACCTCGCATAAAATAATAATGTGTGCGAGGTGTATTTTATGAGCAGATTGATTGTTACCGGGGGTAACAGACTCAAAGGGGAGATCGCAGTAGAAGGTTCAAAAAATGCCGTTTTGCCCGTACTGGCAGCAGCCATTCTAAACGGAGGAGAAAGTGTAATAAAAAATTGCCCGAGGCTGCGGGATGTTGAAGTTATGATTGAGATATTGAAAACAATCGGCTGCAAAGCCAAAATGGAAGGTGATGTAATTACAATAAACTCGTCCGTTGTCAGTGAAACTCTTATACCCGTAGATCTTGCCGCTGAGATGAGATCATCGATAATTTTCATGGGGCCCATGCTGGCTCGCTGCGGCAAAGTGACTATTAGCTATCCGGGTGGATGGCATAGAACGGTGTAGAATCCTGTAACACGCATTTTATGCGGATTTTATCATTATACATGAAATATATATGCATTTGATTTTAACAACAGAACAAATGTTTAACAAATTGACCATGTAACAAGTTGTTTATTTAATTTGATATAGATAATAACTTGATTACAAATTGTTCATATAGATACACGAGTAGCAAAGCAGTCAGATAGGACAGGAAAGTGTAAAAAATATTCCAGCCATTGCTGTAATGACAATAACCAACTGCTTTGCAAATTGCTTCTACGGTTGCTAAAAAAATACTAGTTGATATTATCAATATAATCCTGTTTATGTTTGAATGCAGCAGTAAGTAAAGCATAAGGCATGCTATTGCTGGAAATGTGCCTAAATTTAGCGGCAGTGCCGATGCAGATTCATCTTCATTGATAATAGGCTCTAAGTCCCAGAATCCTAAACTTGTTCCAATGTCATTGATCATAAATGCGACCATACTGGCGAAAGGGGCAAAAATGATGATTATCTTTATATTTTTTTTTAAAATAATTAAGCTAAGTGCCCAGGGAATAATAAATCCAAGTATAATATTAACAATCATATATTTAGTATATTTGTTTCTTTAGATCTTATGCTGAGTTATTAATAGTTGTTCAACCTGCAAGGTATGAAAGATACATACAACCTGATAAAAATGCTTGAAAAAAGAGAATAAAATAGGTTAAAAACCATAAAAGCCTTATAGGACAGGTACTACAAAGCATAAACATATTGTAGGACTTTTTCTATAAGGTTGGTTTTATGGTGATTCAATGGGCGAAATTTGAAGGTAATGATATTATCTATATCTGGTTATCCAGGAAGGAAAGAGAAGATCCGGTTATTACAGATATAATAAATGACATTAAGAAGAAACACAGAATATGCACCTTTTTTTCCGGAACCCTTCCTACAACGGATTATATACGGAAAATGGTGTTCGATAACCTTTAAGAAAGCAAGAGGTCCGTTATATGGTAAATGCAATAGGATATGTGCGTATTTCAAGGGATGAAGACAGGGAAAACTATTCATCTGTTGAAAGCCAGCAATTGCTGATATACCAGTATGCAAGCAAGCATGAAATTAATGTGAAGAAAGTATATATTGATGACAATATAAGCGGTTATACGTTTGACAGGCCAGGAATGAATAAAGTTCGTGACGAGATCAGGAACTCTGATGTGAATATGGTTATAGCAAAGGATTTATCACGAATAGGCAGACACAATGCATTGACGCTTCTTTTTATCGATGAAGTCAAAATGGCAGGGAAACGGCTTGTATTACCTGATGAATCAAGCGGTGGGTTTGATACATCAAAAGATGATGATGATATAATTGGAATCAAAACATGGTACAACGAAAGATATGTTAAGGACATATCAAGAAAAATAAGGAGCTCGCTTAAAGCGAGACAGGAAAACGGGACATTGATTATCAGGCCTTTTTTTGGATATAAAGTTGATGATAAGCAGAAAAAACTTATAATTGATGAAAATACGGCATTTATAGTCAAAGAAATTTTCAAAATGTATCTGGATGGCTTTGGGTATCGAAAAATTACTGCATACCTGAATGAAAAAAAGTATGTCACGCCATCCATGGCGATTGCTGAGAAATGTGCCTCTTCAGGGAGGACTTACCGGAATAAGGTTGCATATTCGTGGTTTGATGAGCATGTTTGCAGGATATTGAAAAATGATGTTTATACAGGTACTTTGAGACTTGGAAAGACAAGAAAGCCCTGTATCAAATCAAAAGCTGTCAAAGTATCATCTGATGATCAGTTTATATTTAAAGAAGCGCATGAGGCGCTTATACCAGAAGATGACTACGAGTTGGTTCAGAAAATTATGAGAGAACGTGATACGATTAAATTCAGAGGTATAGGTAATAGTTCAACAAAAAATATGAATATTTTTTCAGGCCTGCTGTTTTGCGGCGATTGTGGTGAATATATGGTTTCTTTTAATTTAAAAGGGAAGAAGAAAAGCTATGTATGCAGCAAGTATCACAGATGTGGAAAGAACTACTGTATGAGGCACCGTATAACTGAAGAAGAACTGGTGAATTACATAAAGACCCATTTGATTTTTGTAAAGTCGCAATTATCATGCTTTATTGACTCCCTGGATAACGAATTGAACGGTAAAATGAATGAAATGGAGAATCAGGGTAATCTGCTTCCAGTATTGAAAAAAAGACTGAGAACGCTTAATGATGAGTTTAAGATAATGGTTTCACAAAAGATACGGGATATCAGTTCAAATCTTGAGTTTAAAGATACGATAGAGGTAAATTACAAGGAAATGGAAATTGATAAACTTCAGAGAATAAAAGCTTTGAACGAGCAGATTGTGAACCTGGAAAACAGAAACAACAATGTTGTCTCATTTCAGTCAAGGGTTAAAAGTGCTGTTAATGTATTTGACGATATCATTTGCAGTGATACTTTAAGCAGACATAAACTTGAATTGACTTTGAAACGGATTGAGATATTTCAAAACCATGTGGAAATCTATCTTAATGAAGATATTGACATGCTTTGTGAATATCATTTTTCATTGCCAAACGAGAATAAAGCGCTTTATGTATAAGTCCGACATTATTTTACGAACAAATGTTTGGATTTTTGTTGTCAAATAAAATCAAATGGTATATAATGGATTTGTGTTTTAAATCAGGTTTTAAATGAAGGTTTGTTTAATCGGTTCCTTTCTTTTGATTCCCGCACATGGGGACGGCGACGTTATAGTTGCTGCAGGGGATACACATAGGAAGGAGGTGGTCGATATGGAAAATGGTTTGTATACCGGTATCGGTTTTGCCGTTGTCTGGTGTATGAAATACATATGCATACCGATAGGAGTTGCTGTTATTGCAAGAGTAATTGCAGAC
>VEPD01000527.1 GCA_012027035.1 Ruminiclostridium sp.
CAGCCGAACAAGTCTGTGTTATGAAGCTATTGTCGCCCGCTGACGATGTCGCCCCGGTGGGAAAACTTATTTTATACGACTGTGTGCCGGTGTTAATATATTCTGTACTATATGCACCATCAAAGTTTGCATTGGTTTCGCCGTAGGTCCACGAACCGGTGGTATCAAAACCGCCGTTCGATACAGTGAAGCCATTCAGCGACACATCGTCATAATATATATCCACAGGGTACGAACTCGCTCCTGTATTCTCATAAAGTCTGAACTTAACATCCACATTCGCCTGTCCCGATACATATGACGTAACATCAACGCTCTCGTTGTACCATGTATTTGCAGCATCTGCAGCGACATCCCTTTGCCAGACTACATTATTGTTTATCAGCGCCTGCATGAAGTGATAATTGCTCAGAGCGCTGGTATCCTTGCTGTCCAGGTGGGAAAAGCCAAGCCTGTAAACAGTCGGAGTCGGGGTCGGAGTCGGCGGCGGAGTTGGGGTCGGCGCCGTAGCAGTCTGTGTAATGCAGCCATAATAACCCGCTGACGAGGCTGTCCCGGTAGGAAAACTTATTTTATACGACTGTATACCGCTGTCCGCATATGTCGTACTATATGCCCCAGTAAAGTTTGTATTTGATTCACTGTATGTCCATGAACCGGTAGTTTCAAAATCGCCGTTCGATATGGGGAAACCAGTCAGCGATACATCGTCATAGTATGTACTAACATCGTACGAACTCACTCCTGCTTTATCATAAAGTCTGAACTTAACATCCACATTCGCCTGTCCCGATACATATGGCGTAACGTCAACGCTCTCGTTGAACCATGTATTTGCCGCATCCGCAGCTACGTCCCTTTCCCACACTACATCATTGTTTATCAGCGCCTGCATGTAATGATACCCTTGCGGAGCGCTGGTATCCCTGCTGTCCAAATGGGAGAAGTTAAGCGCATATTTATTAACGTTTACAAACCAACCTTCCTGGGTATCGTAAGCCTGACTGTGAGGGAGGTTTCCTTCGGCATCCCTTACATAGCCGTGGAATTTCCATTCTGCACCTACTGCACTGCTCAAAAGTTTGAACCTTATTTTGAAATATTTTCTGTCGCTGCCGTCAGTAGTATATTGGAATTTACCTGCACTTGCGTCCACATACGAATCCGGCCCAGAAGTGGATGCAGTTGAAAAGGCGGTAGAGCCCTCGGTCTTCCTGAGATAAACATTGGTACCGTCTGTTTCTATGAAATAATTTCCATCCGCGTTAAATGGCGCACCGGCATTCCCGGGAGCATACGAATACAGGTTCGGACTCAAAAGCTGAACTCCCACTCTTGCCTGTCCGCCTAATAGATCGCCGGCACCCTGGGGATCAACTGCCTTGACGTTTAGGTCATACCATGTGTTCGCACTTATAGAATCCACCTTGGTCCCATAAGTTACATCCGTAACATATATATTTCCCAAGAGAGGTTTGTTGCTTGTGCCTTTCGGCGGATGATTCGGATCCGGGTATTTGTGCTCAAACAGTTGTCCGTCATAGAAGCAATTAGTTGCCGGAAATCTTCCGTCATCGTAATAGTCGCCCACAAACAAACTGTCGGCAGTACTATCGTTGGTATTCTCGCCGAAGTAAATATCATGCAAATCTCCGTCCGAATAATAATAGGTTTCGTCAGGGTTATACATCAGTGGCGGATCAAGTTGAGTTAAAACACCATATCCATAACCGGGGGGGTTTTGCAGCCAATTGATTCCGCTCGCATAATCGAAATAATTGCCGCTTATTTCCACGCTTCCGGATTTAAATGCCATCGGCCTGGTCCTATAGAAAATATTATCACGGATCACTATTCTCATCGTAGAACCTCCGGTTGAATGGCTTTCAAAGCTGGGCTGGTGCTTTGGATCATCATCATCGTGAGTATAATTCTTATACGCATAGTAACTGGTAAAATGACCATTCGAAGCAATATCGTGCCTGTTGGCCATAAACTCATTTTCGCGTACCATTGCCTGGCCGCCTGAACTGGTTTGCTGGCCTGAAACTCCCGTGATACATACGCCATATCCCTCCTCATTGAATAGATTATGGTGTATATAGTTTCCTTTTACAAGATTGCCGTATGAACCTTCGAACCAGATCGCCTCATAAAAATCTGACAATTCACTTCCGGTTATAGTCACATCGTCATATTGGTTGCTGTGTATTCCTATATTCATTCCTGTACTGTATGTTGTAGAACCTGTTAATTTAATATTTTCAAACTTTACACCGTTTGCCCTCACATCGAAAAACTCTACCAGATCGGCAGGTATCGAGCCGGAAGTGGCTGCAACACAACTAGCTTTATATGTAGTGCTCCAGGTTGGAGGAACATTGACGTTTGGATCCGTCCCCGCTTCAGGTACGCCCAAATTTACAAGTGTTCCTTGCTCACCCCGTATTGTAACAGCTTTGTCGACAATTACAGCTATATAACGGAGATCATAGTTTTGTGCCGAACCCTCCTGGGTTACGCCTGTAAAGATATAATTGGGGTTGCTTACGTTGCAGGCTGGAAGTTGAATTATGTCACCAGGCTGAGCATTATTTATGGCGGTTTGTATGTCAGCACTCGTATAGCCTGCAACATTAATAATCGATTGAGCATAGACTGATGACATAGGTGTAGTTATTGGAGATAGTATTAGCGACGATGAAATGAACACCATTGCAAGAACCAGCATTGCTGCTTTTTTAACACTCTTTTTAGTAATCATAGTTTGCCTCCTCTCAAATTATAAGGTCTTATAATCGTTAAGATTTTTTATCTGTATTTCAGCCTCCTTTCATTGCATATCCCGGCATCGCCTTAATCAATATTTTAATTCCAAATGCAGAGCTGTCCAAATAAAGCTAATAATTTTCAGAATTGACAATAAGAGGCTGCCTAATATAAATTATTGCATAATAAAGATAACAAATAAATGCCTAGTTCTTTACCTTCAAGTATCAAAAATTGACCTGTTGATTTTAACCATTTCACCTTTCTCTGCAGACTCATAAACTGCATCCAGTATTTGCATTATTGTCACACCATCTTCTGCGGGACAAATACAGGGTGTATTGTTTAAAATGCAATCAACAAAATGGTTGATTTCAGCAGAAAATGCTTCTCTGGCATCGAAGGAACAATTACTCAAAACAGGTTTTACATCAACCATATAATTATCTTTTTCGCAATATACTTCCAACTCCGGCTCCAGCTTTGCCCCGCCTTTGTCTCCAAAAACATCCATATAAAACGAGTCAGCCTTTATATGCATTGTCCAACTTGTTTCAAAAAACAGGCTTGCACCGTTTTCAAATTTTATTATTGCATCGGCAAAGTCCTCAACCGTATTTATACCCGCATCATAATCAGCAGCCTTATACCACGAAATTCCTTTGACATGTGCACGGTTCCCCAATTTGCATGAAATGTTGCCGAATACTGAAACAGGCTTTGGCTTACCCATCAGATACATGCTTAAATCAATGATATGGATACCAAGGTCTATTAACGGACCTCCTCCCGATATCTCTTTTTTCGCAAACCACCCGCCCGGATTGCCACATCTTCTGAGGTATCCGGTTTTTGCATAGTAAATTTCCCCAAGTTTCCCTTTCTCTATATATTCTTTAAGAACTATTGTGTTTTGTGCAAATCTTCTTACAAAACCGTACATAAGTAATTTGCCGCTTTGTTTTGACGCTTCCCTCATCATGACAGCTTCAGCAGCACTCATTGAAGGGGGTTTCTCGCACAAAACATGCTTTCCTGCCTTAAGCGCTGCTATTGCAATAGGAGCATGGGTATTGTTCCATGTTATTACACTTACCGCGTCAACATTTTTTGAATTCAGTATCTCTTCGTAATTGCTGTATATTTCGTTTATTCCCAGTTCTGCAGCTTTTTGCCGGACTCTTTCCTGATTGCTGTCACATAATGCCGTTATTATAACATTTGGATTGTTTTTATAAGAATCAATGTGAACACCGGCAAGTCCTCCGGCTCCAATTATTCCAACCTTAAGCTTTTTCATACCATTATCCCTCTATAAAAATAATTGATTTAGTATTATATTCTCTGCATCTGCACAGACTGGCCCCGGATACCCGTAATATTTATAGGCCCACTTGACTTCATATTGTGATTTGTAATATAGATTCACTGAAGGAAGATATCCGAAATTCCCATTGGCATAGCAGACAACCATAGTATTTTCATAACCGAAATGCTTCTTTATTTTTAACCCTACTTCATGAAAAACTTCAAAAGGAAGCATTACCATAACCAGTTTACCTATTTTAACTACCTTTACTTCCACTTTGATAAAACCTGGTAATGTACCGCTCTTTAGTTCAGAAAGCATTTTATCCACCCATTTTATACAGGCCTTATTGGACATGATTCCAAACAAGTCACGGCTTTTCTCTGCATTATCAAGGCAGTTATGGTAATCCGTCTTTAAATTCAATAAATGTATCTCGTCCAAATGATGATCCAAAGGAATATTGACAGAAAATGTCCGTACTGTTATTGTTGCACTCTTAAAATCACTCTCGGCAAGACTGTTGGTATTACTCGCTATGATGCTGCCGTACAACCGGTATCCAAGTTTTTTGGCTATTTCAAAGCCGCCTCTTTCAACAGCGTCGATATCCCCGCAGCATCCCTGGGCAAAAATGACATTTGAATTGCGGTTGCTGCCTTTTTTAAAAGCCTCTTCCACATAATAAGGATAATCCCCGCTGTAAAGAAGGTTTGCAGAATCAAGTACTACCGGATGGCATGCATAATTGACAATAATCGTGTCTATTTCACCATTTCCGGTATTTCTGACTGTAAGCACCCCTACCTGCTCATCCCTTCGCTTGCCGGCTCCTTCCATTTCATTAACCGTACGGTTTACACCAATATCACACATACAGGTTTTGTATGAAAATAAAGACGGCTTTAGTTTTCCATGAGCTTCGTTCACACATTTTACTATACGTTTCTTCAGATTTTCAAGCCATTCGGAGCTTACTTCGCCGCAATTTTGCAAAAATATTGACGCCGGCCCTGAATGCGTATGTGTACAGGCTATAACAACATGATTTGCCGGTATGGCAGTACTTTTCTCAACCAATTCCGCCGTTTCTCCGGAAAAGCTTCCGCTTAATCCAAGCAGGTCGCATTCAACAAATGCATACTTGACAGACCCGTCATAAAACATGATACATTTGATTTTCAACTTATCATGCATACCGATAGAAGCAGAAGTCCTTGCAACATACCCGGTCAAATCCATGCCTTTAACCAATTTGATTTCCGTCTCCGCTGTTCCTGTCATTATATTATTCACTAAAACTCCCCCCCCTTTTCTCTTTTTACGCTAATCCGGAGAGGATGCTCATCAAACCGTCCCTCTTTTATAACCAACACTTCTTGGCAGCTTATAACAGTTCATCTGCATTTTTATATATCTTTACTATTGCATCTGCAATTATATCCATGTCGGATTTTTCTCCAAGCAATATATTTTGTGAAAGCCATATGCCTTCCTTTGTCGAAGCTTTTTCTGCGTTTTCAAGATAAATGTCCCCATAGTTGATATTTGAACCGGTAATCCTTTTTATATCAGCTCCATAGAAAAGCGGCTGTTTGTATAAGCATACATAACCTGAAGAACATGGAATCCCTTCAGCATTTAAAG
>VEPD01000244.1 GCA_012027035.1 Ruminiclostridium sp.
GATTGAAACACAGGGAATATCCGGTTTTTGGAATACAATTCCATCCGGAATCAATAATGACAAAATACGGCAAAAACATCCTGAAAAATTTTTTGACAGTTTCATAGTTGATAAACTGCCTTTCAGGATGGATGTCATAGAAGTAGAAGCAAATGAATAAACAGAACAGGTTTAAGAAAACCAAATGAGATGAGAGGAGATGAGTTGAAATGCTTAAAGTTTTTATTCAAAAGCTGCTGAGGCATGAGAATCTTACCGAACAGGAAATCATAAGCGCAATGGAATTCATTATGGAGGGTAGTGCATCCGACGTACAGATCGCAGGATTTCTTACGGGTTTGGGGAGCAAAGGTGAAACAGCGGAGGAAATTACGGGCTGCGTAAAGGTTATGCGTGAAAAGGCGGAAAAGATACACCCCAAAACGGTATATCTCATTGACACCTGCGGTACCGGAGGAGATGGCGCCGGTACATTCAATGTGTCGACGGCGGCTGCCATAGTTGCGGCAGCAGGAGGCGCAGTGGTTGCCAAACACGGAAACCGCGCCATGTCCAGCAGAAGCGGGAGCGCTGATGTACTGGAGGCGCTGGGAATAGATATAATGCTGACGCCTGAACAAGTTGCGCAGTGTATTGACAGGATAGGCATAGGATTCCTTTTTGCACAGTCCTTTCACAAGTCAATGAAGCATGCCGGCGGTGTGAGAAGGGAGCTTGGCTGTAAAACTGTTTTTAATATCCTTGGTCCCCTCACCAACCCCGCCGGTGCAAAAGGGCAGGTTCTCGGGGTTTTTAATGAAAAGTTGACGGAAAAAATGGCCGCAGTACTTCAAAAGCTTGGCTCTGAAATGGCATTGGTGGTTCACGGGATGGATGGCCTGGATGAGATAACAATAACTGCTGCAACAAAAATATCGGAGCTTAAAGACGGCAAAATTTTCAGCTACTACCTGGATGCTGCCGATTACGGCATACCCAGGAGTGAAATCGGCTCTTTAAAAGGCGGGGACGCTCACGAAAATGCAGACATAATAAAGGCTGTTTTCAGGGGTGAACGGGGGCCGAAAAGGGATATGGTAGTAATAAATGCAGCCGCTGCATTATATGTTGCAAAAAAGGCGGATAATATCGGAGAGGGCGTCAAACTTGCAGCTGATATCATTGATTCGGGAAAAGCTGCGAAAAAGCTTGATGAACTGGCAGCCTTCACCCGGGTCGGAAAGACAGGCGGGGAGGCAACCGCATGATTTTGGACAGAATAGTGGAGCAGAAGAGGCTACAGTTGACAGAAGAAATGCAGCAGATTTCTGTTGAAGAGTTGAAAAGAAGAATACAGTGTTCTGAAATCCACAAACCACTTGATTTTTGTAAAGCAATTAAAAGAGATGGGGAAATCTCGATAATTGCCGAAGTAAAAAAAGCTTCACCGTCAAAAGGTATATTCAGGGAAAATTTTGATGTGCCCGGAATTCTGGCGGAATATGGAAAGGCCGATATACAGGCTGTGTCGGTGCTAACGGAAAAAAACTTTTTCCTGGGCGCCGACGAGTATCTGGTAAAAGCCAGGCAAATACTGCCCATTCCAGTTTTGAGGAAGGATTTTATTATTGATATATGGCAGATTTACCAGTCACGATGCCTTGGCGCCGATGCGATACTGCTTATTGTCTCCATATTGCCCGGCGACTTGCTGAAAAAGTTCATGATCATTGCCGGAATTCTGGGATTGCACTGTCTGGTAGAGGTGCATGATGAGGCTGAATTGGACAGGGCATTGGAGGCAGGAGCGAAAATAATCGGAATCAACAACAGGGATTTGAAAAGCTTCAAGGTTGACCTTTCTGTGACCGGCAGGCTGATAAACAGGATACCCACCGGCAGGGCGGTGGTAAGTGAAAGCGGTATCAATACGGCAGCGAACCTGCGGCATTTGAAATCTTTGGGTGTGGACGCCGTGTTAATGGGCGAAGCCTTTATGAATGCTGTTTCAATACCTGAAAAAATTCTTGAATTGAGGATGGTATGAGTACCAAGATAAAAATATGCGGGATTACCTGTGAAAATGAAATAAAGATATTGAATAAATACTTGCCCGACTTTGCAGGCTTCGTGTTTGCCGAAAGCAAGCGGAAAATATCGGCTGAAACAGCGAAGGATCTTGCTGGCAGCCTTGATCAGAGGATAAAGAAAGTCGGCGTGTTTGTCAACATGGAAATTGAAAATCTCGCAGGGGTTTCAGAAAAGGCCGGACTGGATATTGTACAATTGCATGGCGATGAAAGCCAGGATTATATTGACGAGCTCAGGATGTATCTTTGCAGTAAGACACAGATATGGAAAGCTGTCAGGATAACGGGGAAAGCTTCCCTTAATGAAATGTCAAGATACAGGGCGGACTTTTTTTTGACCGATACTTATGTAAAAGGCGTCCAGGGGGGATCAGGGAAGCAGTTTGACTGGAGTCTGCTGATGGGAATCAAAAAAAGAGACAATATGGTAATAGCAGGAGGGTTGACTCCTGATAATGTGCATGAGGCCATATCTTCTATCAGGCCATATGGGGTGGATGTAAGCAGCGGGGTTGAGACAGATGGCAAAAAGAATGAACTTCTGGTTGGGAAATTTATCACCAGGGTGAGAAAAATGGAGGGATAAAAATGGGTATTGAGAAAAAAGGCAGATACGGCTGCTTCGGGGGGCAATATGCACCCGAAACATTGATGAACGCACTTATAGAACTGGAAAAAAACTATGAGGAAGCAAAAAATGACAAGAGCTTTAAGGACGAGCTTGAATTCTATCTGCGGGAATATGCCGGAAGACCGTCTTTGCTATATTATGCGGAAAAAATGACAAAGGATCTCGGCGGTGCGAAAATATATCTGAAAAGAGAAGACTTGAACCACACAGGCTCCCATAAAATAAATAATGTACTGGGACAGGTACTTCTGGCAAAAAGAATGGGTAAAAAAAGGGTGATTGCCGAAACCGGGGCAGGTCAGCACGGAGTGGCAACGGCAACTGCGGCAGCGCTTTTTGGCCTTGAATGTGATGTGTTTATGGGCAGCGAGGATATTGAACGGCAGTCATTGAATGTATTCAGGATGAAGCTTCTGGGTTCAGGCGTAACCGAAGTTACTGCCGGGACAGGTACATTGAAGGATGCGACAAATGAAGCTATGCGTCAGTGGACGGCAAGGGTGCAGGATACTTTCTATGTGATCGGCTCGGTAATGGGGCCGCACCCCTATCCCATGATGGTCAGGGATTTTCAGAGGATAATCGGCGTTGAAACCAGAAGCCAGATGTTTGACAGGGAAGGCAGGCTGCCTGATTGCCTTATTGCCTGCGTAGGCGGAGGAAGTAATGCCATGGGCCTGTTCCATCCTTTTATCCCTGACAGTCAGGTGGAAATGATAGGTGTGGTAGCAGCGGGTGAGGGAGTGGATACCCAAAAACATGCTGCAACTATTACAAAAGGAAGTATCGGTGTGCTTCACGGTATGAAATCCTATTTTCTCCAGGATGATGAAGGTCAGATAATGCCTGTATATTCCATTTCGGCAGGGCTGGATTATCCGGGGATCGGACCTGAGCACGCATGGCTCTATGATTCGGGCAGGGCAAAATATGTATCGGCCACAGATAAGGAAGCTGTGGATGCATTCAGGTATCTGACAAAGACGGAAGGAATCATTCCCGCTCTCGAAAGCGCTCACGCTCTGGCTTATGTAATGAAGCTGGCTCCGACTATGAAAAAGGACAAGATAATTGTGGTGAATTTGTCGGGAAGAGGCGATAAGGATGTAAATACTGTAGCAGGATATATAGGGAGGTCATTATGAACAGAATAGATAAGAAATTCAACGAGCTAAAGAAAATGGGTAAAAAGGCGCTGATAACATTTGTTACGGCTGGTGACCCGGATATGCGGGCAACTAAGGATATAGTCAGGGAAATGGTTTTGAAAGGAGCGGACATAGTGGAACTGGGCGTCCCCTTTTCCGACCCTGTCGCTGAAGGGCCTGTAATACAGGCAGCCAATGCCAGGGCCTTATCGAAGGGATTGAAGATCGATGATGTTATGGCGGCAGTCAACGACTTGAGGAACGATATAAATATCCCGTTATTGTTTTTGCTTTATTTCAACAGCATCCTGCAATACGGCATTGCCCGGTTTTTTGAAAATTGTAAAAATTCAGGTATAGACGGAGTGATCATTCCTGATCTGCCCTTTGAAGAAAGGCAAGAGATTGAGGAATTTGCAGATGAGAATGATATTATTGTGATTACTCTTGTTTCACCCGCATCCAGGGATAGAATCGAAGCAATAGCCAGAAATGCCAGGGGATTTTTGTATTGTGTATCTTCATTGGGAGTTACAGGAGTGAGAAAAGATTTTAATACTGATTTTAAAGAGTTTTTTGCGCATATCGACAGGGCTACGGATATACCAAAGGCCCTGGGGTTCGGTATTTCATCCGTTGAACAGGTTAATGCCCTCAAAAATTATTGCGACGGTTTGATTATCGGCAGTGCGATAGTGAAAATAATTGAAAATAATGCACAGCTGGCTGATGCAATTAAAAATATCGGCATTTTTGTACAACAACTGAGAGGAGCACTGGATTCATAAGCATTTTTGTAAAACCTTTTTGACACCGGGGGTATTTGCAATCCCCGGTTTTTGCATTTCTTATACACATTTGTTTTCAAATTGTTTACATTTTGTTTATTGTTGGAATAATTCATACATGCTATGATAAAAGATATCATATGTGCTTTCATGTCCCATACCTTGTGTGCGGGGAGGCGAACAGGCAATGACTAATAAAATCGGAATACTGGTAATAGATGATGATGTTAATATTTGTGAGCTGATAAGGTTATATCTTGAAAAAGACGGATATGAGGTTATGACTGTTTATAACGGCAAAAGGGGATTGGAGTGCTTTTCCGATTTCACCCCCAATCTGGTGGTTCTGGATATAATGCTGCCTGGCGCAGACGGGTGGCAGGTTTGCAGGGAAATACGCAAGATCAGTAATATTCCTATCATCATGCTTACTGCCAAGGGTGAAACCTTTGACAAGGTACTGGGACTTGAGCTTGGGGCCGATGATTATATGGTCAAGCCTTTCGAGCCCAAAGAGCTTGTAGCAAGGGTAAAAGCTGTGTTGAGAAGGTATGAGCATAAGGATTTTGATTCACAGGAAGTGGTTTATCCCAATCTTGTCGTTAACCGAACCAATTATTCAGTAAAAATGAACGGAAAGGATATGGATCTTCCGCCCAAAGAGCTGGAGCTTCTGTTTTTTCTTGCGTCAAATCCCAACAAGGTCTTTACAAGGGAGCAGCTGCTGGAGCATGTCTGGGGATTTGATTTTTATGGAGACTCAAGAACAGTTGACGTACATGTAAAAAGATTAAGGGAGAAGATTGAATTACCCGGGCAGATCTGGCAGTAGAAAACGGTCTGGGGCGTGGGTTACAAATTTGAGGTGAAATGATGTTCAAGACTATTTTCAGCAAGCTTGTAGCCATTTTTTCGATTATTCTTATTATTGCCTTTACCATAGCAGGGACAACGCTAAGTCTGATTCTTGACCGTAATTTGACAGATCAGAAAGCTAATGCCCTTGAAGCTGGCTGTGACAGCATCAATCAGGTTTTTACCAAATACCTGGAGTTTAAAGGCAATATCATGGGCGAAGTATATTTGAATTATTCTCTTGAGGCTTATTATTATGCTTATGCGAACTCAATGGTTTGGATAGTTGACAAATCCGGTCATATAATAAAATCCAGTCCTGATATGGATTTGGTTTTTCAAAGGTATGAAGACAGCACAGGTCTGATAAAACTGCCGGAAGCAAGACAATATGCCAAAGTAATGTCAGGTCCGGGAGTCGTGCGGGAAGTTGGCGATTTTTATGGGTTCTTCAAGGATGCTGTTTTCAAAAAAAATAAAAATGTATCATGGTTGACTGTTGAAAAATCTTTTACCGGATATAAAGATAAAAAAGGAAATGATACTTTAGTTGCCGTGTATATGCATATACCCGTACCCGAAGTGCAGAAAGCCCGTATCGCAATATTCAGCTATTTCCTTATTTCAGTAGGTGTAGCAGTATTCATATCAGTAATTCTCATATATATTTTCTCCTTAAGATTTACAAGGCCTTTGAAGCAGATTAAGAACGCTGCGAAGATCATCTCGGGAGGCGAATTCGGCAAAAGGCTGGACATCAGGTCAAACGATGAAATAGGCGAACTGGCCAAAACCTTCAATAATATGGCGGCAGCGCTGCAAAACCTTGAAGAGATGCGCAGGGGGTTTATAGCCAATGTATCCCACGAGCTTAGAACGCCTATGACGTCCATCAGGGGCTTTATACAAGGCATACTGGACGGGACCATACCCGAAGAAAAACAAAGCTATTATCTGACGGTTGTGAGCGATGAGACCAACAGGCTGAACAGGCTGGTCAACAATCTTCTGGATCTGGCTAAAATGGAGGCAGGGGAGGTCAAAATGAGTTTCAAGCCCTTTGATATAAACGAACTTGTTCGAAGAAGCGTTATAAAGTTTGAGACACTTCTGCTGGAAAAGAGTATAATGGTGGAAGCTGATTTTGAGGAAGAGATCATGGGCGTCAATGCAGATATTGATGCTATTGATAGAGTTATATATAACCTATTGCATAATGCTATTAAGTTCACTTCCGAGGGCGGCAAAATCACAATTTCCGTCAAGTCGCAGAAAGACAGGATTCAGGTGTCTGTTGCGGATACAGGAAGCGGAATAGAAAGCAGCGAGCTTGACATGATCTGGGAAAGATTTTATAAATCGGACAAATCCAGAAGCAGGGATAAAACCGGTACGGGGCTTGGTCTGGCTATAGTGAAGAACATAATGAACGAACATGGTCAGGACATATGGGTTGAAAGCGAACCTGGGAAGGGCGCCATATTTACATTTACCCTTGCCAGGTCCGACAAGCTTAAAGAGCCTGTAGAATAACGGTAATACAGGTGTAATGTTAACAGTTTGTTCATAGTTATTTCAAATTGTATATTTATAATAAACTATAGATGTAAAGCAACGATGAAAACATATATACAATCTTCGAAAGGGGAATCGATATGGAGGATAATGAATTAAAAACAAGTGAAAAAAAGAATGAAATAGCAGAAGATGCAAAAATCCAAAATGAAAATGAAAATGTAATTGAAAATCCCTGCTCTGAAGTACTGCAAACAGGGGAATCTCTGCACAATTCGAAACCACAGGCCTATTATGTGGAGAATTATAAAAAGCCAAAAGAAAAGAAAACCGGTCTTTTTCATCTGATATTGGTAGGCATAATCAGTGCAATTATTGGCGGAGGCGTTGTAGCTGCAGCTTTCCTGTTTGTAGCTCCTGCATTGATTCCCTCGATCAGCGGAGTGATAGGGAATAAGGCAGTACAGTCCAGTAACGGTGTAGATAGAATAGTAAAGATTACTAACAGTGAATCGCCTGTCACGGCAATCGCAGAAAAGCTGGGACCTTCAATAGTAGGCATCAAGGTTACAACGGCCTCAAATCCGCAGGACTTCTTTTTCGACATAGGTCCCGGCGTTGGAGAAGGCTCCGGTATTATCATAAGAGAAGACGGCTATATAGTAACCAACAATCATGTGATAACAGGGGCGTTGGTTGCAAATTCATACAAGCTGGCCGAAGGAGCAAAAATTGAGGTGATTTTGCCTAATCAGAAGGATAAGACATACGTAGCCACTTTGGTGGGAAGAGATGAAAAAACAGATATTGCCGTCCTGAAAATTGACGGCAAGGGATTTCCGGCTGCAGAGCTTGGTAACTCGGATGAATTGAAGCAGGGCGAGCTTGCAGTCGCCATTGGAAATCCCGGCGGCATGGATTATATGGGCTCTGTAACAGCAGGTATAATAAGTGGATTAAACAGACCTTTACAAGATACTACGCTTACACTTATTCAGACAGATGCGGCTATAAATCCCGGAAACAGCGGCGGCGCCCTGTGTAATTCAAAAGGACAGGTAATAGGCATAAATACTGCCAAAATAGCTTCAACAGGCTATGAGGGACTGGGCTTCGCAATCCCGATCAATAAAGTAAAAGAGATATCCAAGAGCCTCATAGACTATAAATATGTAAAAGGCAGACCTAATCTTGGCGTCTATATAGATCCGAGATATGATGAAGATTATGCCAAACAACACAAGTATCCTGTCGGTTTGCTTGTTTCGGATGTTGTACCTTTGAGCGCTGCATACAAGGCGGGAGTCAAGGTCGGAGACATCATTACTTCATTTGACGGAAAGAAGGTAACGGTATTTAAGGATCTGGAGGATCAAAAAAACACGCATAAGCCGGGTGACGAAGTCACAATGGAGGTTTTCAGGGATGATAAAACTATAACTCTAAAGGTCATACTAGGCGAAGAGAATAATCAATAAAAGGGGTAATATTCAATAGACAGGGTAGCATAAAAAACAGCCGGCGAGGCTGTTTTTTTATGCTATTGTGAAACGATAATTGTTAAAACAATGTTACAATACTGCTAAAATATTGGTATAAAAACAATGGGTATGATACACTATTATAAAATGGATTAGGGATTGCGGAGCGGAGTTGAAGATTTTCTCTGCATCATGAGAAATGTATCTCAGGAGGAATCAAATGATAAAGCGGAAAATGTTAGCGGTAGTTATTATACTTGTTATCCTCCATGCAAATCCAGGAGTTGCATTTAGTGAGACAACTATTCAGGATACAGCCATGCCGCCTGATTTAAAATCCGAATCTGCCGTATTAATGGACCAGAAAACAGGTAAAATCCTGTATGAAAAGGATTCACACAAAAAAGTTTATCCCGCAAGTCTTACTAAAATATTAACTGGGTTGTTGATACTGGAAAATATAGACGCAAAGGAAACGGTAACGGTCGGTAAGGAAATACAATTAATTGAACAAGACGCCAGCGAAGCAGGACTGTTCGAAGGTGAAAAGCTCTCAGGCTCTGATTTGATGTGGGCTTTGATGCTGCCTTCAGGCAATGATGCAGCTTATACCGCCGCTGTTTATATAGCGAGGAAGGTGTCGGGGAATACTTCAATGGATATCCCTGACGCCGTTAAGTATTTCTCGGGTATGATGGATAACCGTGCCCGCAAGATTGGCGCAAATGAGTCAAACTTTGTCAATCCCGACGGTTATCCTGATGAAAACCACTATACTACAGCCTACGATATGGCTTTAATTTCTATGGAAACACTTAAAAATGATTTTTTCAGGGAGGTCGTCAATACATATACATATGTAAAAGGCGGCAAAGCTGATCCCAAACTCTCAACTGAAAGCAAGAAAGCTCCGGTCATTTGGTATAACAAAAACCAGCTCATAAACAAGAAAAGCAAGTATTTCTATGAATATGCGAAAGGAATAAAAACCGGCCATACCGAAGCAGCAGGTTATTGCCTTTCCGCATATGCCGAAAAGGACGGCAGGGTATTTGTTTCCATAATTTTAAAGGCTGATTCGGAAGAGGCCAGATGGCTGGATACAAAAGCCTTACTGGAATATGGCTTTAACAATTTCAAATATCACACCTTTGTAAAAAAAGGAGAAAGTGTCAGTAATGTAAGCGTTGTAAGAAAATATTTCGGGGATTCTGTTGACATCAATATTCTGGCAGGTTCGGAGTATACCGATATTCTTACTGATAAAGATTTTGCAGGCATTAAACGTACGATTGAATGGGATAAGAGCCTGTTGATACCCGGTGGGGGTGAAACAGCACGGATAAAGCTGGCAGGTCCGGTGAGCAGCGGTCAAATCGTAGGCAAGGTTAGCTATACTTTGAACGGGAAAGTCCTGTCAGAGGCCAGTCTTCTTGCTTCAAGCGATGCGCTGAAAGGTGATTTTAAAGACAAAATAGTAAA
>VEPD01000113.1 GCA_012027035.1 Ruminiclostridium sp.
CAAGGAGGGCTTCCCCGCTCCCTATTTCCTCCACTTCCATGGCTCCGTGCAGGTATAGCCAGACACCGTCTATTTTTTCATTTTCCGGAATACCCTTCAAAATGTAATCCTTATACTCAGTATAACATTTTTTATCGACCTTCCCTGAAGGCAGTGCATATGCGCACAGAGTCGGGATGATTTCAACCCCTGCCTCTTCAAAAATCTGAGTGGCAGCTACTTTTTCAAGCATTCCTTTTCCCTTTGCAACGGTAAAATCTTTATAGGTTGTCCTTACCGGACTAAATGAGTTGGTTTCCTGACGCAGAGAACCCATCACAATTCTTTTCATTTTTATATTTCCTCCTATCTTTTACAGTGTGGGCTACTACCTCAAACAAATCCTATCTTAATACCAATTTATCCTGGTAAAAGCTCAAGTCTGTTTTCAAGCATGTCTTTACCCTTCTTCCCCTGGAGATGCCAATATGGATTGACATTTCAAACCTGCCCTATCCATCTTTTAATATACTGTAAAGTTTCATATAAGATAATCTTTAAGCTATAATTTTAAACTAAAAAAATAAAAATATCAATTGAGACATGATATTTTTACAGTAGAATATTGATTTTGCCACAAAAAAGTCCAATGTGGAAACAAAATCGAAATTTTGTTGGAACATGAGTTTTTGCGGTAGAATCAATATTTTTGAAAATTATTTTTAACGGTGAAAAAATCTAACGATATCCGGGAAAATACAGAAAATACGAAAAGCTTCATTCACATATGTTGAGTTTAGGGCACATCAAGTGCCCTAAACTCTTGGTGATTGCTGCGCAATACCACCAATAATATTATTTCAATAGTTAATTAAGGTAATATAATGCATCATCAAATTGTGATACGCTTCATTACGTTTGCTTTTATTAAAAGTGTACTCAGCACATACCCGACTACTGCACTAACCCCGCCCTGTATCAGATTGGTATAGACCAAATCGTTAATTGCCATTACAAGTCCGAAATTCTTGTCGAAAATGGGCAGGATCAGGAACTCGGAGAAGAAATAGCCGGCAATCATGATTATTGCACCTGCTACCACTCCTACTATCATTCTGCCTGCTTCAGCTTTTTCAGACTTGCCCTGATAAGCAATGCTACCCACTATGTAACCTTCAAGGCCCTTTATTACAAGTGTGAAAGGAGAGAAAACAGCATATCCCATGGCAATATCAGCCGCGGCCGAACCCAGTGCGCCAGCCAGCATTCCGCTGTTCCTGCCCAGGATAATTGCTGTTACCATTATGACCGCATCCCCTATGTTGAACGGCCCCACAGGGCCCGGTATTTTAGTAAAAAAAGTCACCAGAAATACCAGAGCGATCATCAGCCCGTTCATTACTATCCTTTTTGTCTTAACCTTTTCCATTTTTTAAACCTCCGGTGTAATTTATTGTATCGATACGCTTTTGATGTGTATCGGTAGAATAGAGATATTTTAATGACGCTTTGTATATATGTCAAGAGGTTTTCATAAATTTTTTATAAATTTAGTTTTACGTTTTTTGCCTCTTTATCATACTTCATCCCGGGTATTTTCGCGGATATTATAATAAGGGAGATTTTGGGTAAAAATATCATTGGTATTACGTTAGAATCCCGGAGCAAAATATGAAGCTTAGAAGGTTTTTAAAAATAAACATTCTGGCATTATGCCTGTGTCTTGCCACAGGCGCAGGCATTTTTATGTACAATGCCTATCACAGCTATAATATTAACAGTGGCTTCCTTTCGCTTCCGCTCAGATTCAACCCCGATGATTCATCCTCATCCTACAACTGGAAAGGCGTGGATATTACTGTTTATAACGGGTTCATAAAAGGAATACAAAAAGACGGAAAAGAAAACGAAAGCCTTGTTGTCAGGGCGTTATCCCCTTTATCGTCTGTAGATCTGAAAGCGTCAAATGTACCTGTGAAAAACATATCGGTCACTATTGAAAACATCAGCCCGGATTTTTATGCCGGAAATGTGGGAAAAAGCTTTAGTCCGTCAAGGATCACAGAGAATGCATTGAAATTCACAGTAAGCATGAACGCAGGAGAGAAGAGAATTATTGAGCCTGCCCGGCCTGATAATGCGGAAAACAGCAGTTATGTTGTCCTCGGTGACAGCCGGGACGGATACGACACATTCGCCCAGATCATTAGCCAGGTGGATTCTCTGAATCCCATTTTTGTTATAGACAACGGCGATCTTGTATTCAGCGGAAAGCCCAATCAATACAGGGTGTTTGACCGCAAGATATCCGCATTTTCCGCTACCCTGTGCACTACCCCCGGCAACCACGATATACGTGGCAGCGGACGTGAAATGTATACTAAACTATATGGACCCGGGTATTATTCGTTTGATTTCGGAAACAATCATTTTGCCTTTCTTGACAGTTCTCCCGGCTGGTCGCAAAAGCAGGCGATTTCTGACGAGCAGTACGCATGGCTGGAAAGAGATCTGAAAAAGGCGCAGGGCAAAAGGATTTATGTGATTACCCATATACCTCCGGAAGACCCCAGAAGCGGAACAAGTCCAAATGAAATACCGTACTACACCGACAAGGTAAATGAGGGCAACGGCCTTTTTGAACAGAAGCTGGATCAATACAGTGAAAATAAAAATATGCGCCATGGTTTTCAGGATAAAAAGGAGGCTGAATACTTTGAAAGCCTTATGGCTGAGTATAAGGTGGATACGGTCTATTTGTCGCATATCCACAGTTATTTTGACTACAGCAGGAATAATGTCCGATATATCATCAGTGGAGGCGCAGGGGCCGAGCTGCTTACTAAAAACAGCTATTACCACTATCTGATTGCGAAGACCGATACCCGAAATACAATCACAATGGTCCAACTGCCATCGCCTGCCAATGTGCTGCTTAAAAGATATGCTGCAACCATCTCTCTTTTCGCTGAGGCCATATATATGGAAAATACTGTCGCTGTGATCTTCTTTGTTATTGGAATTATACTTCTTGCGCTTCTTCTGCTTTTACTTTTATTTATCAAATTGAACCGTCGGCTCACCCTGTTGTGGGTATTGACAAAAGACATGGGGAAATACACATTGAAAAGGTATAAGGAATTATTTGGTAAAAGGTATTAAAAAATAATCAGCCTATTGTTCCGGTCTCTCTATATAGTCCCAGCATCGCAGCTCCAATCACTATTGCCGCACTGCCGAGCTCGGCTGTTTTCAGTTCGGGCTGTCTGATGTCCTTACTGTAGATCCTCTCACATAATATTTCCCTCAGGGGTTTAAGCAGATATTCCCCCTGTTTACTTATTTCCCCACTTATAATTATGACTTCCGGCATAAGTATATTTGCAATGTTTACAATCCCTTCGCCAAGATATTTCAAATATTCGTGCGTGATGTCCATACATGTATTGTCGCCTTCTCTGGCGGCTTCAAAAATTGCTGTAACTGTAATTTTTGAAAGGTCGCCCTCAACCATCTGATAAATCAATGAATCCGGGTTGTTTTTCACTACTGTCCTGGCATGGTTGATTAAAGCTGTTGCAGATGCATAAGCCTCCCAGCATCCCTTCCTCCCGCAAGTACAAGGCTCTCCTCCCATCGCAATGACCATATGGCCTATCTCAGCGCCTGCGAAATTGAAACCGCTGTATATCTTGTTATTGATAATCACTCCGCTGCCTATCCCGTTACCAACCTTGATCGTAACTGAAAATTCAATATCCTCCGCGGCGCCGGCAACACTTTCGGCTAAAGCCGCACAATTCGCACTATTCTCTACAAATACCGGCAAATCATAATACTTTTGCAATTCTTCCCGGATAGGAGTGTTTATAAAGTTCAACGTATAGTTCCTTACAATCGTGCCAGCGGCGATATCAGGGATTCCGGGGCATCCTACACCAATATACCTGACGCTTCGTATATCAACATTTTCATCATGTAATACTCTTTTTATCAGTTCGGCCATATCCCTTATGATCTCTTCATAAGGGCGGTCCTTTAATGTTGGGGCACTATCCTTCCGAATCATTCGTCCATACTTGTCGACGATTCCCGCTACTATATTCGTAACCCCTAACTCCACACCGATAAAATGCTTCAAGATACCAATCCTCCTTCCTTATTCCTCCATATTGCGTAAAACCAGGTCATCGTCCTTCAATTGAAGCGGCATTACGGAAACCACGATATGTTTGTACTTTAAAAGCTGTTTTTCAATATAAACCCTCGTGTGATTGTGCAAAAGTTTTTGCCACCAATGTTTTACTACAAATTGGGGCAGTATTACTGTTGTCATATCACCTCTTTGATAATCATAATCGGATGATTCAATAAACCGTAATAATGGTTCAACCACCCTGCGATAGGGTGAGTACTTTACAATAAGCGGGATATCCGTTCTTATGGCCGCAAACTTATCTTTTACCTTTTTCCCTTCCTCCTCATCGATTGCTACACAAAAAGCAGTTACATTGTCGGAAATGGTTTTAGCAAAGCGCAACGCGCGTATGCTGGATTTATTAATGCTTTCTATCGGTACGATAACCCTGTTTTTATAAAGATTATGTTCAATTTCTATCTGACCCAGTTCTTCAGGCTTAATCCGCAATTGCTCCCGGACTGCCGAATAATGCTTCTTCACTTTAGTCATCAAAAGTATGAGAATCGGTACAACAATTACGACAATATAGGCTCCTTCGTTAAATTTCGCAATTGCAATGATAATTACTACAACCGCCGTAACACATGCCCCAAAGCCATTGATCAAAGCTTTGGTTATCCAGTTTCCCCCTCTCTCACGCCACCACTTCAAAAACATACCTGATTGGGATAGAGTGAAAGATATAAAAACACCTATGGCGTAAAGTCCGATTAAGGAAGATACATTAGCCCTGAAAATGATAATCAGCAGAATGGAAAAAGCAGAAAGCGCAAAAATCCCGTTTGAGAAGCTGAGCCGGTCCCCGCGCATACTCAACTGTCTTGGAACATAACCCTCCCTTGCCATTACCGCGACCAGCATCGGAAATCCGGAATATGCCGTATTGGCTGCCATCACAAGGATAATGAATGCAACTGCGGTTATATAATAGAACATGACGCCATTCCCAAATATTTCTGCTGCAATCTGGATAAGCACAGTCATATTTTCTTTTGGGACGACATGATAAGTATTTGTCAGCACTGAAACCCCGCCAAACAGGAGAATGATAAGGCCTGCCAATAAAAGCATAACGGTTTTTGCGCGCTTTGCAGACGGGTGCCTAAAATTTGGCACGGCATTACTGACTGCTTCAATACCTGTTACCGCGGCGCATCCATTGGAAAATGCTTTTAGCATCAGAAACAGTGTTAAAGGTTCCACGCTTTGCAGCGCCGGCTCCGGTGGACGGTATCCGGTCTTCAGCTTTACAAACCCGCCGATTAGCATGGCTATGATTCCGAAAATGAAAGCGTAAGCCGGTAAACCAAATAATCTGGAGGATTCGCGGATCCCCCTCAAATTACCTAACATCAATAACAGCACCAGAGCTACACATATTTCTACAGTATATGGCTTAAGCTGTTGAACGGCCGACGTCACCTGTGCCACCCCGGAAGATATACTGACTGCAACAGTTAATATATAGTCCACGGATAAAGCCGCTCCGGCTGTTACGCCGGCAATGGAACCTATATTGTCTTTGGCGACAATGTAGGCGCCGCCGCCATTGGGATAGTTCTGAATCGTTTGTCTATATGAAAAAGCCAGTATCACAACGAGTCCGATAATGGCTATGGATATTCCCATCATTCCTCTGTATGCCAGAGCTCCTACCACCGGCACAAGAACAAGCAGTATTTCCTCGCTGGCATAAGCTACTGAAGATAATGCATCACTGGCCAAAATCGGCAAACCCCAGAGAACGCCAAATTTTTCCCCACCGAGAGCTTCATTTTTTAAAGGCTTCCCGATAAGAAGCCTTTTCATATTCCTCTGCAATATAACCACCCTTATATTTCATAATAAACTTATAATAACCTTATATTCAAAAAATAATTATATAACTTTAGCGCTTGCTAACTAAAGCTTTATTTTAGCAGTTTTCTCCCCTATTAGCGGCTTAAATAGGCGATTATACCACTTTATACCATAATATATCAGTTTATCTCACATTTGAATAGTGTTTTGAAAATGGAATAACCGGAATAAGGTCAGTTGAAATTTTTCATTGATATGCACCCGCAATTGCTTCAAGTCATACTTTAAAAGGTGTCATCCGTTAGAAATTCTGATTTTCTTCAAATAATAGCCTGCTATCACTAATGTTATAATTGTCAAAACTATTCCGACAGTAAGTTTCTGTGCGTCGACTTTCTCTTTTATCGGATGTCCTTTTTCAGTAACTTCTACCGTAACACTGTGAATATCCGTATCTCCGCCGTGTTCCTTACAGGCGCGGTGAAATATACCCGAAACCCTTATAATATCGCCTTTATGTTTATAATCGCCAAAGAATGCTATTTTTTCAGCATCTTCTTTCTTCATCCAGATACCCATGATGTTGGTCGGGTCGCTAATATTCACCCATGCATACCCGCCTCTTTCCATGGCTTCTCCAAGAGCTTCGCCCTGAACTGTGACGGCTTTTCCATCAAAGGCTTTACCGTTTTCAACAAGCTCGTTCAATCCGGTAACATCCGCCGCATGACTGATTCCGGGAAAAAGTATTGCAATAACCAGTATAAGCATTATTCCTGCAAAGGTCTTTGACATAATCTTTTTATTCCTCCGATTATATACCCGATTAGTGCAAATACCGAAAGAAACTCAAGCCTGGCCAGGTACATATCTATAATATAGTAAATCTTTAGTGCAGCCGGCATCGTAGTTGATGTGACCCCAATGGACAGTCCGACATTCCCCGTGACGGAAGCAGCCTCAAAGGCGGCGCTCATAACCGGGTATCCGTAATATGTCCCCAATGCCGTACCTATGGCAAATAAAGCCATATAACATATTATAATGATGGAAGACGCCCTTACCAGACCGTCTTCCAATATATGATCCTTAATGTGATGAAACTTGAATACCATAACCCGTCTTTCTGAGGACAACAGTTTCCTTATATCCGCCAGCAGTCCTTTAAATACGATACCTACCCTCAGTCCTTTAAACCCTCCCGCAGTAGAACAGGCGGAGCCTCCTATCAACATTACTATTATCAGTATTACTACTCCGAAATCTCCCCATTCCAGGGCAAATTGCCGTGCATATACCGTCCCGAGCCCAGTAGTGGTATGAGCGGATAATACGTGATAAACCACTTTTCTGAAGGCTGCAACAGCATCCGGATATGCGTTGAGCTTTTCCAGACCTATGACTGCAAACACTCACGCCAGAAAAGAGGTGATAAAAAAGCTCTGTGTCTCGATATTCCTTACCAGTACCTTTTTGTATCCCTGCCATATTGCATAATGCAGTCCAAAGTTCAATGAGCCGA
>VEPD01000453.1 GCA_012027035.1 Ruminiclostridium sp.
GAAAATAGTACTGCATTTGGTTATACAGAGGATGCTGCGGGCAATGCTGGATTTCGGGAGAGATATAGAAGCATTCAGGCATGTAGCCGGAATAAATACACAGATATACACAAACAGCGTAAGAGCCGCAACGATTCTGATTACTATCGGTCCTATTATTTTTACATACCCGTTTTTGCAGAAATATTTCATTAAAGGAATCATGATAGGTTCTTTAAAAGGTTGAACAGGAGGTGATTTATCTGCAGGAATTTCGGCTATATAAGGGAGGTGGGAAAGAAAAAAGCACACGAAATAGTTTACATCAGATTTTATATCTGACCCTGTTATCAGGATTTTCTAAAAAATTTTAAGGAGGATTTAACATGTCTAAAAGTTTAAGAGTAGTATTTGCTCTGATAACAACCGCATTTATCCTGTTCAGCCTTATAGCATGCGGAAGCGGCAATACCACTGAGAGTGGCAAGCCGACTACTACGGCCTCCGGCCAAACTCAACAGACGTCAGCGGCGGAGAATGAATTGGACAAAACCCTGGAAATCGCCTGGGGAGGCAATGGCTATGGAACTTACAAGATAGAAGAAGGCGGGATCATACAGAAGAAGCTGGAAGAGAAATTCAATGTAAAACTGAAACCTGTTAAAATTGATTTCTCCAGCGAGGATAAAATTAAACTGCTCATGTTATCGGGAGAAGGACCGGATGTGGGAAGGCTAGGCTATACGAGTACTTTTGAAAACTATTCAAATGGTTACATTGGATCTATTCCGATAGATCTTATCAAACAATATGCCCCGCTGCATGCCGCATTCCTTGACTCAAAGGTTGCCGGATGGAAATATCGGCTTGAGCCGGGGTCAAAAAAGAATCTGATAGCGCTTGCCGGCGCCGACGACACTATTATGGGCACATACATCGTACCTACCTACAGGCTGGATTGGCTTGAAAAATCGCCTGTCAAGCCTAAAGGCGAGCTTGTAGATATAGACGGAAAAGGAAAAGTATTCTATACTACCGAAGCTTACACCTTAGATGAGCTTGAACAGGTATTGAATTATTTTGCCAACGGCGACCCGGACGGCAATGGTAAAAAGGATACTTATGGTATTAGTCCGCCGGCAATGGACGTGAATGTGCCTGGATTGAACCAATATGCATTCGACTCTATCATGGGCTCTTATGGTCTTTCAAACGCAGCAAATTTTAACACAAATATCGACGGCAAAGCAGTACCTACGGAAATAAATCCGGCGCTGAAGGATTTACTCAAGCGCCTGAATAAATGGTACAAGATGGGAATCATCGATAAGGAATTCCTTACCGACAGCTTTATGAGGATGAATGAAAAGCTTGGTAACGGAATTACCGGCTATGTGAATAATCAGATTTCATATTTCAATTATGAGCATCCGGGTTTGAAAACGTTGTTCCCCGCAAATGCTATAATAGCAAATCCGAACGCAAAAGTACTTATAACCCCTCCTGAAAAAGGAACAATCCAGGCTGTATCACAGACCTATCCTGTAAATACCCTGGAGGGTTATGATACAATCGTAGGGAAGGATGTCAGTGATGAGAAGCTGAAGAGGATACTTATGATGTATGATTATATGAATTATACACCGGAAGGTTTTATTTTAACCAGATTCGGCGTTGCAGACGATACCTTCAAATGGAACGGAGAACCGTATAAATCTGGAATAACAGTGCTCAAAGCGGATGCTCCGAATGGATATTATTTCTTCAACGGGGGGTTCTATAACCAGTTTTATATTGACATTAACTATTCGGAAGGACAAAAGAAGCTTGTAAGCTATTTCCAGACGGGAGAAGGCGCAAAATACGCTTCAGTAAAGTACTACAAGTATGATTTCTTCAATACCACCAACAAGGTTGAGGTTGATAAACAGTATGGTACGGCACTGAGTACACTTTATAATGAATTCATTACCCAGGCTATTCTTGGGAAAATTGACGTAGATGCTGCATGGGACGGATATGTGAAGAAATGGATGGAATCAGGCGGAGACAAAGCCATTGCTGAAATCGAAAAGGCGCCGACACTTGAGGAACTAGCCGCTAAATAAAAGATATATGACGGAAATTCCCGGGGTGGGCTTGTTGCTTGCACGGGAATTTCCGGTCATACTTTAGCTAAAATATTCATGCCTGTATCGGAGGTACTTTTGGATGGATGTCGGAAGAATGATGAAATTGAAGAGTGTGCAGGAGGATAGTCAAAACATAGTTGTAGTAACTACCGGGGCTAAATATATAATGGACAAAACCCAGGGCAGTATTGAATGCTGGCAGATGATAAATTGCGAACGGCTGCTGGCCAAGTTTGAAATGAAATGCAGGTCATCCTTTATCGGCTTTACAATAGACCACAAAGATGAAGCTTCATGCATATTGAAATCTATGTATGGCGAAGCTGATAACTATATAAGGATAGAGATTAATAAGGATTCCCTTATGTATATATATTCCATGCATAGCTTTGAGATAAAGCTGGAGGGAGTATTCAAATCGCAATACCATACCCAGAAGAACGGTAGTATGTTATTTATTGATCAGATTGGGGGCATTGGCGCATATCCGTATAAAGGCAATGTAAATATGGAAATGGTAAACCTGGACCAGAAAGAGTGGATCATATCTTATGATATGAGTGAATACAGCCGTTTTTTTATTTCCGTATTTCCCCCTAGAGAGTTCAATTACAGCCAGTCGTTTGAAGACAGGATTTATCACAGGTCCAGCGTAACGAGCGATGGTAATTTGTCAATCAACCCCGTGCCAAACGATGAAGAACTGGAGTATGTGAGAAAATATGCCAATATTCTGGTGCTGCATGAGACAATATGGCAAGGAAACCGTCTTAAGAAGGGTCTCGGAATTTCAACAAGAAAAGAACTGATCGAAGATGCGGCATGGTGCTGTTATGACCGCATACCTTTTGATGAAAAGGAGCTCGCAAGGACAGTCAGAAAAGCGCATTCACTGGGTATGAGAGTTATCGTATACATGAGCCCTTTCTATTCGACGGCAAAAGGCGCCGCCTATCTGGAATCGGTCAAATATGTACTGGATAAATATGAAGTTGACGGCATATATTTTGACGGCAATTCAATGGATATCGTCGAGTCGTATCAAAGAGTCAGGGATGTGAGAAAAATACTTGGCGAAAAGCTGTTTTACATCCATTGTACATCAGATCCGATGAACAGCTACAATATCTATTGCCCGTTTATTGATACTTATGCCGATTATATATTGCGTGCAGAGCATGTCACCAAATTTTCGGAGCATTATTTGAGGTATGTGATATCGGGCTATAATATAAGCAATGCAATTGGACATATATGTTACAGCGGATATTCGCCGGAGTTTGTAAAGAAGCTTATAAATTCATCCTTTCCGAATTATGCCAGATTCTATTTGGAGGCTATCGACGGAGAGCTTGAATCGATCATTAAAGAAGAATATTTCTCCAGGCTGGATAATGCATATAAAATATATTTATCAGACAAGAAAGTCATTAAATGATTGCAACAGAAATGGAGAGTAAAATGACGTCGAAAGAGCGGGTAAAAAAAGCAATTCATTTTGAAGGTCCGGATCATATCCCACATTATTTACCGGACGGTAAGGAAAACGACATATTGTGGGTCATGCCTGATCTGGCCAGTGTGGAGGAGCCATGGCGCAATGCCGGCGGAAACCTGTGGGAGAGAACGGATCTCTGGGGCACCTTATGGAAAAGATTCGGGTCGGCGGGTGCCGGCGAAACAGAATTACGGCCTCTTAATGAATGGAAAATGCTTAAGGACTACAAATTTCCTGATATCAATCGGACGGAGCTTTTTGAAAAATCGGTGCGGAAAATGAGGGAAAATCCTGATAAGTACTTTCTGGGAGAGATGCCTTATATCTCTTTATTTGAAGGGGCGCATAACCTCAGAGGGCTTGATAACCTGATGGTTGATTTATATGAAGAACCGGAAAAAGTAAGTGGATTACTGGACCGGCTGACCGAAGGACAAATGGAATCTGTCGACCTGTTAAGCGGTCTTGGATTCGACGGTGTTATGGGATATGATGACTGGGGAATGCAGGATAGGCTTATGATCGGTATGAATTTATGGAATGAGTATTTCAAACCAAGGTATAAGAAGGTCTGGGATTACGCTCATTCCAAAGGGCTGGATGTATGGCTGCATTCCTGCGTGTATATAACTCCTGTGCTAAGAGCCGAGGTAGAGATTGGTCTGGATGTAATCCAGATGGATCAGCAGGAGCATATCGGACTCGAGGAGCTTGACAGGGAATTTGGCGGAAAGGTGGCTTTCTGGTGCCCGGTGGATATACAGAAAACCATGATATTTGGAGAAATTGACGATATTCGTAATTATGCCAAAAAAATGATATATCACCTGGGCAGATTCAACGGCGGCTATATATCCATGTATTATCAAGCCCCCGAGGTGATAGGACACACAAAGGAAAAGCTGGCTGCGATGAGCCAGGCGTTCAGGAAATATGGAAAATATCCGGTCGAAACAGAATAAATACAGTAGTTTGTAGAAAAAGTTATAAATATTCGCAAAGATGGGTGAAGTATATGAAGTTCCTGCCGTTTTTTGACTGTAACTGCTCTTTTGGTGCAAGAGGCATTGTAAATCCGGGTTCATTCTGGAAGGTTGAGGACCTGATCAATAAAATGGAGTA
>VEPD01000176.1 GCA_012027035.1 Ruminiclostridium sp.
GACGAAGGATGCCATCCTGCTTGGCGCTATTGGCCATCCCGACGTAAAACCGGGGATACTTGAAAAAGGAATTTTTCTTAAGCTGCGCTTTTCATTGGATCAGTATATCAATTTGAGGCCTGTCAAGCTTTATGAAGGAGTCGAAACTCCCCTTAAGGACAAAGGCCCCAATGAAATCGATTTTGTTGTTATAAGGGAAAATACTGAAGGCCTTTATACAGGGTCGGGCGGGTTCTTAAAGAAAGGTACTCCTGACGAGGTTGCGATCCAGGAGTCCATCAATACACGTAAAGGCGTAGAAAGATGCCTGAGATTTGCCTTCGAATATACAAGGAAAAGAAATAAACGTAAAAAGCTTACTCTCTGCGGAAAGACAAATGTTTTGACATATGCCTTTGATTTGTGGGAAAGAACTTTTTATGAAGTTGCAAAGGAATACCCTGACATACAGACAGATTATGCCCATGTGGATGCTACCTGCATGTGGATGGTTAAGAATCCCGAATTTTTTGATGTCATAGTCACTGACAATATGTTCGGCGATATTATCACCGACCTTGGCGCAGTAATACAGGGCGGAATGGGAATAGCCGCAGGCGGCAATATCAATCCCAATGGTGTTTCAATGTATGAGCCTATCGGAGGTTCGGCGCCCAAGTATACCGGCAAGAACATAATCAATCCCCTTGCTGCCATAGCCGCAGGCCAG
This sequence comes from Ruminiclostridium sp., assembly GCA_012027035.1. Classification (GTDB taxonomy): domain Bacteria; phylum Bacillota; class Clostridia; order Acetivibrionales; family DTU013; genus MnB-11. Next base: position 710 of record VEPD01000176.1, read on the forward strand.
ATGATGCTGGAGCAGCTGGGTGAGGTAAAAGCGGGAGCTGCAATTGAAAACGCCATAATGAAAGCAGTCAGAGAAAACCTGAAGAGCATGTCCGCCGGCAAGATGGGCTACGGCACTTCAGAAGTCGGAGACCTGATAGTTAGTTACCTGTAAGGAAAGTTAAGATATTCATTTAATGAAAAACCGGGTCTTATAAGGCCTGGTTTTTTGTGCTAATGCGCAAGTGGGGACGGTTCTTGACTTACGTGTTCTTTGCGCAATGCAAGAACCATCCCCACTTGCGCATAAAATTACATTATCTTGTATTGATGCTTGCAATAATTTTATTTATTCATCAATATAAAATAATTTTTGCAGTATATCTATTTCTATAATCCATCTATTACCTCAATTTTTTAATGATATATGGGAATAATTTTATTTGAGCAAACTAACGCGATACAAAAGCCAAACATATAATTAAACAGGAGGAGTATTTCAATGGATATACAAAATGTTAGTACGAACATTTAAAATGGTAAACCAACCCGATACAATTGAATCGTCTGCTAAGTGCTATCCTGCTTTCTGCTGGTCTCTGCCGAGCTTGAACAAGCTGAGCATTATAAGCGCCATACCGAAATACTGAATTAATGCGAGCTTTTCTCCAAGAATCAGAAAACCTGTGATTACCGCAACTACCGGTATAAGGTTTAAAAACGCAGATGATACTGTGGGCCCCAGCCTTTTAACTGCATAAAGAAATGAAAAATAAGATAAAGCCGAACAAAATACGCCAAGGTATATAAGGTTCAACAGCGGTACCGGTGTAACAGGCTTCCAGCTTTGTATTTCAGGTATTATAAAGGGAATAAAAAGAATACTGCTGAGGGCTGCCTGATAAGTGGTAATTACCAAGCTAACATACCTGTTCCCCAGTCTTCGGCTCAGTATCGTAAAAATTACCCAACTGATCATTGCGCCCATTATCAATAGATTTCCAAGAAAAGTTGCAGATGAGAAATCCAGCTTTCCATTAACCGATATCACCAGATAGACGCCTGCAATTGATGTCAATATGCACAGAATAATCTTCAGATTAACCTTCATTTTGAAAAGTAAAGCCTCTGAAACAAGTGTAAATATTGGTACGGCTGACACTATCATTGCTGCACTTGAGGCTGTGGTAAGCAACAGGCCGTTATTTTCAAAAATGAAGTAAAGCACTATGCCAAAAAAACACGAACCTGCCAGTAAAAGTAAATCCCGGGGCTTGATGCAAAGTGACGTTTTTGTAGCCAATACCCAGATGATCAGCGGTATAAGAGCGATGAGCTGCCTGAAAAATGCAATTGAAACAGGTGGGATTTCCTGCAAAACTACTTTCGTGCTTATGAAGGATATACCCCAGAATATTACGGGGAGTATAACAAAAGCATATGTTATAAGCTTACTTTTTTCCTGCTTTTTATCTGCATTTTCATTTAACCCCAATTACTTATCCATCCTGTTACATAATATTGATATTTCATCATATTATAGCACCTGAAGAAACTTAAGGCAAGTTCCGCGCTGGCGGACAACCTTCTCCGCAGCAGGCAGAGGCTTGACTATTCAGGTCAAAAAGTCATAAAGAAAGAGGGAAGAATGGCCAGCCTGCCACCCTACCCTCTTTCCTGGTTGGATTGTGTTTACCCCTGAACAGTCACGAATATGAAAATGAATAAAAATGCATTTTACGTATACCATTGAAATCAGTCAAAAATGCTGATAGACTATATGTGCGGGGTCTAAACTTAATAACTGTTATTACCTTGATAAAAGGCAGCATATAATGCCGATAATAAATAACTTAAGGAAGTGTATTTTTTGGGTTACTATATAATAAAACGGTTTTTATATTCTTTCATTACGCTTTTTATAGTAATAAGTATAACTTTTCTGTTAATGCATGCCATTCCAGGCAGTATCTTTACTAAGGACAGGGAATTGCCTCCGAATATTATAAAAAATATAGAAGCGAAATATGGCCTTGATTTACCTTTTTATCAGCAGTATTTCAGAATGCTTGGAAACATAGCGCATCTGGATTTTGGAATGTCAATGCAGAATGAAGGCAGAAAAGTCAACGACATTATAAGTCAACAATTTCCCAATTCAGCCATGTTAGGGATATTTGCCTTACTTATATGCATGATGATAGGTATACCGCTCGGCATTATTTCCGCATTAAAAAACGGTAAATGGCAGGATAACGCTTCAATGGTGTTGGCTACATTGGGTGTTACCATACCGAGTTTTGTTCTGGCTGTACTTGCACAATACGTTTTCAGCGTTAAATTGAAATTATTTCCCGTCATTGGTTTTTCATCCATCAGGCATGCAATTTTGCCTGCGATTGCACTTTCGTTTTTTCCGCTTTCATTTGTTGCACGGCTTATCAGATCAAGTATGCTGGAGACACTGGAACAGGACTATATCAGAACTGCGAGGGCAAAAGGCCTTGCCGAAGGCATTGTCATTTACAGGCACGCGCTTAAGAATTCCATCATACCTGTTGTCACCTATTTTGGCCCTTTGATCGCAGGTATACTTACAGGCAGCTTTGTTATCGAAACAATTTTTAACATTCCCGGGCTGGGAAGATATTATGTACAAAGCATTTCCAACAGGGATTATACTACAATAATCGGTGTTACTGTTTTTTATGCAGCTTTTGTAATAATTATGAACCTTGTTGTAGATATCGTTTATGTATTGATTGACCCAAGAATAAAACTTAAACATTGAGAGGTATGGGAATGGATATACCCGGAGAATTGTTCAGACCTTTTAACAAAGAAATCATTATTAAAGCGGAAACTGAGAAAGTTAGTTTGACATACTGGCATGATGTTTGGCGCAGACTTCGAAGAAACAAAGTAGCCATGGCAAGTATGGCGTGTATTATTCTACTTTTTTTGATAGCGATACTGGGTCCCATACTTTCTCCTTATTCATATTCGGATCAGATCAGAGGAGATGAAAGTCAGTGGCCGAGCTGGAAGCACTGGATGGGAACGGATCCTCTGGGGAGAGATATGCTGATCCGAATATTATATGGCGCCAGAATATCCCTTAGTATCGGAGTTGTAGCTACTCTGGTGAACTTGGTCATCGGAGTGATTTATGGAGGGATTTCCGGTTATTTTGGCGGTAAATTGGATCAAATAATGATGCGGGTGATTGATGTTATTTACGGGATTCCTCTTATGTTATATGTTATTTTACTTTCAGTTGTTTTGAGGCCATTAATGAATGAACTGTTCAAAATGCCGGCATTCTCCTTTTTCAAAAGTGCCGGCGCCGGTCTGATAGGTATGTATATTACATTGGCGCTGTCTTATTGGATCACTACGGCAAGAATAGTACGCGGCCAGATACTGAGCCTTAAGGAGCAGGAATTCATTACAGCGGCAAAAGCGCTGGGGGCTAATGGTTTTAGAATTCTTACCAGACATTTGATCCCAAATTGTATTGGCCCTATTATTGTTACCACTATGCTTTTGATACCGGATGCTATTTTCACTGAGTCTTTTCTCAGCTTTATTGGTTTAGGTGTGGACGCTCCGGTTCCAAGCTGGGGGAGTTTAGCCTCCGAAGGACTTGGAGGGATCAGATCATATTTTTATATGCTGCTTTTCCCTTCTCTGGCCATTTCAATAACAATGTTGGTTTTTAATCTTTTTGGTGATGGTTTGAGAGATGCGCTTGACCCCAGGATGAGGAAATGAGGAACCAGGATATGGATAATCTTCTGGATATTAAGAATTTGAAGACTGAATTTATGACATATGCAGGAAAGGTTTCTGCATTGAATAATATTGATATTTCTATTAAATATGGTGAAGCAGTAGGTATTGTCGGCGAATCCGGTAGTGGAAAAAGTGTAACCATGCTTTCAATAATGAAGCTGCTTTCTGAAAACGGCAAGGTTGTAGACGGACGGATTTTCTTTAACGGCAGATATATAGAAAACCTTAGTGAGAAAGAAATGCAGAGTATACGCGGTAATGAGATCGGAATGATATTTCAGGATCCGATGACCTCGCTTAATCCTGTTTTTACTGTTGGGTATCAATTGGTCGAAGCCATTAGAAAACATAAAAAGCTTCCACGGAAATCAGCATGGGAAAAAGCGGCGGAACTTTTAAAACTGGTTGGTATACCTGACCCGGAGAGAAGAATCCGGCAATATCCTCATGAATTCAGCGGTGGAATGCGGCAGCGGGTGATGATTGCTATGGCGCTTTCCTGTGAACCCAGGCTCTTAATCGCAGACGAGCCGACTACCGCTCTGGACGTAACGGTACAGGCACAGATAATGGAGCTTATGAAAGATCTGAAAGATAAAGTAAATACATCAATAATTTTGATTACGCATGACCTTGGTCTGGTTGCAGATATATGTGAACGGGTCTTTGTAATGTATGGCGGGATGATAGTCGAGAATGCCGGTACCAATCAGATATTTGAAGAACCGCTGCATCCTTATACCAAAGGTTTACTCAAAAGCATACCAAGGGCCAACCTGGGAAAAGAACGGTTGAAACCTATTGAAGGCCAGCCTCCCGATATGATAGATCTTCCTGCCGGATGCCCTTTCCTGGCAAGATGTCCCCATGCAATGGAGATATGTTATTTGAGAAAACCCCCATACATTGAGATTAGTGACGGACATGGTGCTGCCTGTTGGTTGCTTTATATCAAAAACGGAGGAGTTTAAATGAGTTCAACAGGGAATACTTTACTTGAGGTAAAGAATTTAACCAAGTTTTTTTCAATGAAAAGCGGCTTTTTGGGGAGAGGAAAATCCTTGGTAAGAGCAGTTGAAAATGTCAGCTTTAGTATTGATAGAGGTGAGACCCTGGGGTTGGTAGGTGAAAGCGGCTGTGGCAAAACAACGGCCGGGCGTACGATAATACGTTTGTACGAGCCTACTTCAGGAAGCATTTTTTTCAATAATGCAGACATTACAAAAGTAAAAATGAAGCCTATGCGGAAAAAAATACAGATGATATTTCAGGATCCTTACGCTTCGCTTGATCCGAGAATGACTGTAGGCGATATAATTGGCGAGTCTATCGATATTCATGGAATTGCGAAGGGAAAGGAAAAAACTGAAAAAGTCAATGCTCTATTGAAAATGACAGGTCTCAATAAAGAGCATGCAAACCGTTATCCGCATGAATTTAGCGGTGGGCAAAGGCAAAGGATCGGGATTGCCAGATCACTTGCGGTAGAACCTGATTTTATTGTGTGTGATGAACCTATTTCAGCGCTTGATGTATCAATACAGGCTCAGATAGTCAATATGCTTGAGGACTTGCAGGATCAACTGGGATTGACCTATTTATTTATTGCGCATGATTTGTCCATGGTCAGGCATATCAGTAACAGGGTGGGTGTAATGTACCTTGGGAAATTGATAGAGCTGGCCGACAATAATGAGTTGTATGAACATCCGTTACATCCATACACTCAGGCGCTGCTTTCCTCCATCCCAATAGCCGACCCGGTGGAAAGCAGAAAACGAAAAAAAATTATTCTACAGGGGGATGTTCCGAGCCCCATTAACCCGCCTTCAGGTTGCAGATTCAGGACCAGATGCAGTTATACAATGCCTGAATGCAAAGAAGTCGAACCTGAATTTAAGGAGGTTTCCAAAGGGCATATGTGCGCGTGCCATTTAGTTATGCAGTAAGGGCTTGTCTGGTGATAAATGTGCCATCTGATTCCGTGATGATTTTTTGTTCGGCAAGGCGGATGGAGGCGCAGATACTTTGTGTATCTAAGCCGACGACAACAAAGCCGAACGGAAAATCAGCCGGAATGCTTGGTACAGTTATTGCCGGACGAGCCCTATGTAAGGAAAATAAGTGGGTATCCATTTATAATATATAAAATAACAAACAGGAGGTAAACTGGTATGTTGAAAAAGGTAATTGTTTTTTTACTGGTGGTTTTTGTAATGACATCGGTACTTGCCGGATGTGGAGCTCCATCAAGCACACGGGAATCCATCACTGCATTAATGGGTGAAGAGCCACAAACAATTGATCCTGGAACGAATAGTTCTGTTGATGGCGGAACTTATATTCTGCACGCATTTGAAGGTTTGACAAGAGTTGATAAGGATAACAAGACTGCACCAGGTATTGCCAACAAGTGGGAAATATCGACGGATGGCTTGACTTACACATTCCACTTGAGAAACGCAAAATGGTCGGACGGCCAGCCTGTGAAAGCCCAGGATTTTGAATTTGCCTGGAAAAGGGCTCTTGATCCTGCCACAGCTTCCGAATATGCATATCAGCTCTGGTACATCAAGAACGGTGCGGAGTTCAGTGCAGGAAAGGCAAAAGCCGAGGATGTGGGAGTAAAGGCGAAAGACGATAAAACCCTTGAAGTTTTGCTTGCCGCACCAACGCCGTATTTTATTGACCTTATGCATTTCCCTACCTATATGCCGCTCAGAAAAGACATAATTGATAAATATGCCGATCAATGGACGCAAAAGCCTGAGACCTATATTGGAAACGGCCCATACATGATGAGTAAATGGGTACATGACTCTGAAATAGTATTTGTTAAAAATCCAAATTATTGGGACTCGGCAAACGTGGCTGCTATCAAGGAAATCCACTGGAAGCTGATGAGTGATGACGCGGCTGCGCTTAGTGCGTTTGAAGCCGGAGAAATAGATCTTGTTGATGCATTGATTCCCCAGGCTGAAGTGAAGAATCTGATAGATGCAGGAACTGCAAAAGTTTACGACCTTGTTGGCACGTATTATATTTATACCAATGTTGACAAAGAGCCCCTTAACAATCCAAAAGTCAGGCAAGCGCTTTCTCTGGCCATTGACAGGCAGTTTATTGTCGATAAGGTTACCAAAGCCGGACAGAAACCTGCTGAGGGCATCGTACCTTACAAGGTTCCGGGACTGGACGCCACAAAAGACTTCCGTACTGAAGGCGGCTCACTTATAAGTAAAACAACGCAAGCGGAAGAAGCAAAGAAGTTGCTTGCAGAAGCCGGATTTCCCGATGGGAAAGGATTCCCTGAATTAGAGATTTACTATAACACTCAAAGTGGACACAAGGCAATAATGGAAGCTGTTATGGAAATGTGGAAAAACACTCTTGGAATAACAGTCAAATCTCCTAATATGGAATGGAAGGTCCTTCAGGACAAAGTAAACAATAAGGACTTTGTATTGGCTAGAATGGGCTGGATAGGCGATTACAACGACCCAATGACATTCCTGGACATGTGGACTTCCGATTCCTCACAGAACAATACAAACTGGAAGAATGCAAAGTTTGATGAAGCTATTAAAAAGGCGAAATCAACTGCCGATCAAAAAATCAGAATGCCTGCCATGCATGATGCAGAGAAGATATTCATGGAAGATATGCCTGCAATTCCGATATACTATTATGTAAGTGTATATCTCGAAAACCCCAAGGTTCAGGGGCATATTATTGATACTCTCGGCTTCCTGTATTTGCAGTATGCGTATACCAAATAAACCGAATAAACCAAGAGTTTAAGGCGCTCGATGTGCCCTAAACTCTTTTTTTTGCAAAAAGATAACCCATCTTTATCTACGGGTTATGATAGAAAATAACTTGACTTCAATATTTGGTATATCTGCCTTCAAGCTTTCCCACTATCCTGATCTCGTCGGTGGAAAATTCCTCTTTTCCTATAAGATCGAGATCTGCCTTAAGGTGGATGATATCACCTGCTTCATCCGGGTGGTAATACCTCAAAAGTGTGTTTGCATTATAGAGTACAAGCACAATATCTCCTGTTTTCACTTCGGCGCTGGCGTCAATGAAGAGCATATCACCCTGTTTTATACCGCTGTCAGCCAGACTATCGTCAGGGCAGCGGTATATCAGGTGGTTGTTGCCTGTTGATAAAAAATCCGAAGGTACAGGCTGGTACTTGCTGATATTATAAATATTAGCAAGGTCGTCAATATTTCTTTTACTAATCTTTTTAAGCTCCGGCACGTATACGGGATCGGCATACAGCTTGCTATCCGCTGAAACCAGTTGTATGGAACGTGCTGCTCCCAGCTGGCGTTTGATTACCTGTTTCTGTTCCAGCCGGTTAAGTATTCCCTGAACTGCGCCGGGAGTCTTTTCACCCACCATCTCTCCAATTTCTCTCACGGTCGGGGGGATACCCTTTAACTTCAGGTATGTTTCAATTGCTTGGTATACCTTCTTTTGCTTCGACGTCAAGCTGCTGATATTTGCAGACAAAATCGATCACCCTTTACATAGTTACTTTACATAATACCAATAAATAGTTTACCAGAGTTAATGATGTTTATCAAATTATATTATTACATTATTGTAAATTTGAAGGAAAAAAACGGGCTTATTTAGCTCAAAGCCCAATAATCCAATTATTTCATTATGAATAGTAATGATTGTTGAGGAAAAAATGTTAGTAATAAGCTGAGGTAAATATTTATATGTTCATACTTTTAAAGAATGCAGAATGTTATACTCCTGACTATTCGGGGGAAAAGGACATTCTTGTGGTCATGGACAAAATCTATCTCATTGAAGATAGAATAAATGAATCATTTCTTCCTGGGATGCAGGTTATAGATTGTTCAGGTAAAATTGCAATGCCTGGAATTATTGATCAGCATGTACACCTTACAGGAGGAGGTGGTGAAGCCGGTCCTGCCAGCTGCATTCCGGAATTGATGCTTAGTGAACTGATATCAGGCGGAATAAGTACGGTCGTGGGAGTTCTCGGCATGGACGGGGTCGCTCGGAATATTCAGGGACTGCTTGCCAAAGCCCGCGCTCTGGAAATTGAAGGGTTGAATACATTTATTTATACCGGCTATTACGGTGTGCCTGTTTTAACACTGACAGGAAGGGTCATGACCGACATTGCCTTTATAGATAAGATTATTGGGGCGGGCGAAGTGGCAATATCTGATTACAGGTCGTCGCATCCTTCCATACAGCAGCTAAAAGAGCTGTCCTTCGAGGTTTTATCAGGCAGAATGCTGGGGGGCAAGGCTGGAGTTCTGCATATACATGTGGGCGATGGTAAGAGCGGCTTACAGCCGCTTTTTGACCTGTACGGGGAATCGGAATTTCCCATAGGTATGTTTGTGCCGACTCACATAAACAGAAGCCGTACTTTATTTGAGCAGGGAATGGAATATTTGAAAAATGGAGGAAATATCGATCTCACTGCAGGAGAGAAAACCGGAAAAGGGTTAAGCGTACAGGACGGTCTTAAAAAGCTTAACGATGCCGGTATAGGAATGGACAGGGTTACTGTGTCGTCGGATGGAAACGGCAGTATGACGGGAAGCGGAAGCAGTGGAGAGACCGGAAAAGTTTCACAGCTATTTAATGACATTAGGACAAGTATACTGGAAACGAAAATTCCAATCACTACCGCTATAAAAACCGTTACGTCCAATGTAGCCGGCATACTTGGGATGTATCCCGGAAAGGGCTGCCTTGCAGCGGGCAGCGATGCGGATATACTTGTGGTGAACAGGGAGGGATTTACTCTGGACAAGCTGCTGGTGAGGGGTCAAGTGCTTGTGGATAATGGAAATCCGTTAGTTAAGGGTAGGTTTGAACTACGTCATCAGTCCCCCACCTCTTAGGTGGCGGGATTCAGATTGAAAAAGCTGTCAGTGGCGGATAGCAATCCTCCACTGACGTTGTTCAATCGCCACGTGAAAGCGTGGCGCGCAGGCGTAGGCCTGCGTGAGCCGAAGCCGGATTTATTCCGGCGTAGGCGTTACATTAAATTGAAAAAATAGGAATAAATAAAACTCTATGTATACCTGTTGATATATAGGAAAATAATAAATCGGGGTGATGATATGGATAATATGGAAAATAGCGGGAGAGTGTCGGTTAAGAAAAAAAGCAGTACATTTCTACTTGTCCTGGGATGGATAGCGGCGGTGGCGTCATTAGTCCGATACCCTTTCATATTCGGAGTTTTCGGCGTTATAATGGGAATCATAGCTACAAAAAACGAAAGCAGGGCGGGATTGCCTTTAATAATGGCAAGTATGGCGCTAATGGCAATAGGTTTGATTTTTAACGCCGTAATTTTTAATTATCTGACACATTTTTTAGGGTTTTAAAAATGTAATATAGGCGGAGGTATATATGGGCAATATGGCAAAAGGCCATCTTGTCATAATCGGCGGCGCAGAAGATAAAAAGGGTGAATGCAAAATCCTGAAGCACCTGACGGATATGGCTGGAGGAAGCAACGCCAGAATTACAATAATGACTACGGCTTCAGAGGATTTCAATGAAGCCGGCGCCGTTTACAGGGACGTTTTTCAAAGACTTGGTGCAGGCAAAATCAAGGTAATGAATATCAATACCCGTGATGACGCAAACATAGACAGTATCTCGGAGCTTGCTACAGAACCTACCGGCATTTTCTTTACCGGAGGAGATCAACTGCGCATTACCAGCATACTCGGCGGAACAAGAGCATTTAAGGCATTACATGAAGCATACGGGCGGGGAGTGGTTATAGCAGGCACCAGCGCCGGAGCTTCGGCTATGAGTGGGACAATGATAATAGACGGTAATGGGAATGATCCTGCCAGGAAGTGTACATTAAAAATGGCTCCCGGGTTGGGCTTGCTTGAAGAGGTCCTCATCGATCAGCATTTTCACCAGAGAGGCAGAATAGGAAGATTATTGTGCGGCGTAGCTGAAAACCCTTTCATCCTTGGTATCGGTATTGATGAAGATACAGCGGTCAGGGTGTATCCCGACGCGCATTTCGAGGTATTGGGAAGCAATTCGGTGACAATTGTGGACGGCAGGCAGATAAAAAGCTCAAATGTTTCGGAGCTGATGCCTGATGAAAATCTTGCCATAGCCAATGTAACGATCCATGTCCTGCCTGCAGGCTACGGATTTGATATGCACGGCAGGGAGGTTCTGCGAATGCACTGATTTGAAAGTTTCCATACATTTTTTACGGAGGAAAACTTGTGGATATTTTAAATATTCAATGTTTCAAAGGGAAAAACATTTACAGCTATAAACCTGTTATTAAAGCTATACTGGATCTGGGCGGGCTGTATGATACCCCCACAAAAAATATTGCAGGATTTAATAAAGGGCTTCTGGAGCTATTCCCCGGGTTTGCAGTACATTATTGCAGTCTCGGATACGAAGGCGGTTTTTTGGAACGCCTGGAAGAAGGGACTTATCTGGCGCATGTAACCGAGCATCTGGTGCTGGAGATACAAAACCTGATAGGGTACGATGTTCATTATGGGAAGTCCAGAATATTACAAAGACCATCTTTGTACTTTATTGTTTTTGAATATGCAAATGAGAAATCTGCGGTGGAGAGCCTGATTTCAGCTGTTAGTATAATAAATTCACTCATTGCCGGAGGTATGCCGGAAATAACAGAGATTTTGAAGCATCTACGGAAAGTTGATGCCGAAACCGCTTTAGGGCCCAGTACAAAAGCTATATATGAAGAAGCGGAAAAGCGGGGAATCCCGATCAACCGTCTTGGTAATGAGAGTATTCTTCAGCTGGGCTATGGTAAATATTCAAGGCTGGTTGAAGCATCCCTGACTGACAAGTCCAGCTGTATAGCCA
>VEPD01000397.1 GCA_012027035.1 Ruminiclostridium sp.
ATCCCGCCTTTTAAGCTGAAAGAACCGGCATGATAGAGATTGGGAGAAAAATGAAGATTGAGGGATTCTCCGTGTCCACGATCGCGGAGTAAGGTCAGTTGATAATGAAAATATCGTTTGTCAGCTAGATTCATTTGTGCATTTTATGATTAGATATATTGAAGATGGTTATTATCAATTTGATAAATTAAAAGAAAGTGGTAAAATAGAAAATGAGACATATTTAAATGGAGTTTTTTTAAAATCATATTTGGATAGTAATGGCTATTCTACTAAGGTTTTATCTGGCTTTGAAGCGAATGAAGTTTTTTCTAAAATAGTGCAAGATTTTTCGAATACACTATTAGCATTTGGAATTTCAACGACATTTATTATCGACTGGGATGTATTAAGAGATATAGCAAAATATATAAAAAAATTAATTCCCAATATACCAATAATAGTTGGAGGGCCACTTGCTTTTCTATTAAGAGACATCGATGAAAAAAATAGACAAACGATTTTAGATACTTTACAAGGAATAGTTGATTATATAATCGTTGAACAAAATGGAGAAGAAACTCTAGTTAAGTTATTAGAAGCGATTAAAAATAATAAAGATTTTACAGAAGTAAATAATCTTATCGTATTGTCTGGTAAAGAAATTATTTATACTAATTATGTTAGAGAAACAGATCTATTTAAGAATCATATAATTAAATGGGATGAAATTGAGTTACCTGAAGGAACAAACACAGTACCTGTTGAAACCTCACGCGGGTGTCCATTTAGATGCAATTTTTGTAGTTATACAGGATATCACAAATACATACAAAAACCACTACATATTTTGAGGGAAGAATTACGGTCTATAAAGAGACGTAAGGATGTCTCGTATATATCATTTGTAGATGGGTCTTTCAACGCTGATTCAAAAAGAGCTAAAGAAATTTCTAAATTAATGATCGAAGATAATATAGATAAAAAGTGGCATTTTATGGGGAATGTAAAAGGATTAGATAGTGAACAGGCTAAATTATTCAGGATGAGTGGCTGTGTTCTTGCTAATATCGGAATAGAAAGTGGCTGTCCATTAATTCGAGAAGCAATGAACAAGCCTATTGAAGATAATGAAGAAATAGCTCAAGCTTTTTCTTATTTAAATTCTAATGATATTATTAGTCGAGGATATTTCTTTGTTGGCTATCCGGGAGAAAATGATTCATCAATTAGTAAAACGATTGACTTGTTAAATTCTATTGATATAGATTTATTTAGGCTTACAATTTTTCGTCCTCGTCTGAATTCCGCAGTATATAAAAATAGACTGAGATATGATTTACAAGGTAAAGGATATCTTTGGAAACATAACACTTGTGATTCATTAAAGGCATCTGAATATATAATTTCAATATTAAGAAATACTAAACCTAATTATGATCCAGATAGGGGGGTTTATGAAATTTTACAGGAAGGATACACGGCTAGAGTTGCTTTAAAGTTAAATGAATATAAAAATAAAATGACAAAGGTTTTATTAAATGAGTATAACAATGCATATGATGAAATATTTAAGAGTTTTATTTCACTTCTAAGCAAAAACGTTATATGAAGTATATCGGAAGGATCTGAGGCATATATATTTGCTTCTGATGGATCCGTTGTAGTTAGGCAGAAGATATGAGCATTGGCGGAATGAAAATTATAGCTTAGTTTGTAGGTAGATATCTTTAAAAGCATCTATAAGCGACATGATGGAAGAAAACCAAAAACTCAATCAGCGGATCACTGAACTGGAGGCCTGACTTAAAAAATAGCAGCAATAGTGGCAAACCACCTTCATTGGATGGGTATAAGAAGCCTCTGAATAGCCGTGAGAAGACAGGAAATCCAACAGGCGGTCATTGGGGGCATGAAGGTAAACCCTTGGAAAAGGTAGAGAATCCAGACGAGGTAATCGAGCATAGGATAATGGAAGTGTGCGGATGTGGCTGCAACCTGGATAGGGTTGAAGGTACAAAGAAAACCCGGCAGGTATTTGATATACCAAAGCCAAAAATTCGTGTTACAGAGCATGTTACCTACGAGAAGGCATGTCCTGACTGTGGGACAGTGCATAAAAGTGAATTTCCAGTCGAAGTAGCCCAACCTGTACAATACGGTGAAAATATGCTGATGCTGATGAACTACCTTACATAATATCAGTTGATTCCACTGGAGAGGGCTACCGAAGCAATACAGGATATAAACGGATCAAAGCGTAAGCGAAGGAACGCTAGTAAACGCTACAACAATCAGTCTGTATGACAGACTGGGAGAACCTTAGAGTGAAATCAAGCAATAGGCAACTGATGCAGATGTAGTAAGTTCTGATGAGACAGGAATGCGATCGGAAGGAAAGACACAATGGCTTCATGTGGCATCCACCGAAAAGTTGACGTATTATGCGATTCATGAGAAGTGAGGGGAAAAGGTTGCACGGGACATTGGTATTCTGCCGGATTTCAAGGGGACTGCTATGCATAATCACTAAACCGTATACCGCTTCATTGACTGTACCCATGCAGAGTACAATGCCCATCACCTGCGTTCTTTAAAGGATATTGCAGAAAACTACCATCAGGGATGGGCAGATTATATGGCTGTGCCTGTTGGAGGACAGTGGAATATGGGAATGATTGTGATGAAAGGACAAGATGGATAAAGAAAGCACCTTTGTAGATTCGCTACATGTTCAGGAAAACATTTACTATACTATTATTGGCGAGAATTTACGGGAATCTGGCGGAAGCTGGTATATAAAGGCAGATACGGACAGGAAAAAGAACCCATAAAATCATACATTTGGTTTAAATGTTGCAGGTGTATAGTGCATAATTGGATGCACCATAGGGGAAAAGATGGTCACTGATGATTGGAAGCATTTGAATCTTGTGTAAAATCTCCGCGTATATTCCTAAGTATACTGGAGGCTTGTTTGCTGCTGGTATGCAGGAAGGAACTTGTGAAATGAGGAACTGATCCACAGCCTGGTGTATCCCCTCTAGCAGAGCTAAACCTTCCGATGCTACCGTCGAATGGTGCATGGAGAGAGTGATGAATGCTCAACTAGTGAATCCGCCCCAGCTTGTTTACATAGAAGTTTTTGAGAATTTCATTAATTATAGTGTTTAGATGACATTTATAGAGGAAAATGAAAAAGGGCAAATGAGAGAAGGTTTTTTTGTTTAGTGACAGTAAAAGCTTAGACATAAACTGTAATTTCCTTTTACATACAGACGGAGACTTCTGGTATACCAACCACTGAGCCGGTTCTTCCTTCCATTGAAATGAAGCAGCGAGGAATCCCCTGTTGGCTATAGAGAATTGTTTTTAAGCCTATTGAACATAGGCTTGTTTAGTGCTAATATGACCATGAGTATAAAGTTTGTTGGAAGCTGGCTAATATTTTTTATCTACAGTTTCCTTTTTACTTACCCATTTTATATATTATTCCCGCCAAATAAAAGAAAATGTTGCTGTCAATTTATTCCGGGGGCAACATTTCTCTATAATAGTGTATAAAAATGTTCTTCTACTAAGAATATTATAATGAACGCAGTTAAGGAAGGATATAGGTATGATACAAATTAGTGATTTAATTGGATCAAGCAGTGAGGATTATTTGTGCTCATTGTCTTTTGAAAACATATATGCAAATGTATATTCTAATGAAAAAGATATATTAGAATATATCAAATTGTTTTTATTTCCTTATTTTAGATCTAATATTCCCTCCCCAAAAGCTTCCTTATTTGATTTGACGTGTATATTAAATGTAGATATTTGCAATATTTATGATAAATATTTTAGTGAAAGGACCCACATACTTCTTAGGGATAGTGAAAATGATGAAAGTAAATATCATGGAGAAATTAATACAATTGACGAAAATAAGTTTATTAGAACAGAAGATAGCTTGATCATATTTTGTGCCAATTCGAAAAAAATAATTGTAGTTTCAAAAAATGTATATTCTTTAAAAAAGTATTCGAGGCTGATAATTAGAGATATTGTTCAAAAGGCCTATGAAAAAGAAAAAGGAACAGTATTTCATGGTAGTTCAGTAATAATGAATGATAATGAATCCATTATCGGTATATTAGGAGAAAAAGGAGCAGGTAAAACTACAATTCTTTTTGATTATCTCTTTCGGAAGAAATATAAAAAGCATTCTTTGGATAGATTATTTATTAATAGTGAAAATGAAGATATTTATGCAGTTGGTTGGCCAACGCTTTTAAATATTGGTATAGGTACACTTTCGCGTTATACAGAGATGGAGCATTTAATGCCAAAAAAATATAGAGATATTAAAAATCCTGAAGAATTTTGGTATATTAAAGAAAAGCTTGCGTTGGAGCCTATGGATTTACCATTCTACAGTGATATAGGAAGGGGTAAACTTAAATATCTTATATTTCCGATAAAAAATCAAGCTTGTATTGATTCAAAAGTGATAAAAATGGATTCACAAATGATTAAAAGTGAACTAAAAAAACATTGTTTTTCTCCGAAGGATCCAAATTTTATTGACTGGCATAGGTACATAAAATACGATGAAGAAATTATAATAAAAAATGCAGATGAATTAATTGATCGAATTTGTTTGAATATACCATGTTTATATTTAGAATGGGGTGAAAAAATAAACTTGCCATTTTAGGGTTATTATAGACATGTATAAAATCAGCTAATAATTAAATATAAAGTATTCAGTAGTGTTACATTAAAATTATATAAAAACATTAACGGTAGAAAAATAAAACTCCTTCAACTAAGATTGGGCTTGTGCCTTGTGATACAAGCCCAAAATTAGCAAAGAAGCCAACCATGAGATATTATATCAGGAATTACACAAAACAAAAGCAGGTAATTTGTACCGATGATTTAAGCAAAATAGCAACCAAATGTATTGCTGACCATTATGCAAAAAGGTCTTCTTTAAGAATTACTTGGACTTTTTGCTCGTAAGCGTCAGTAGCGGCCGAGCAAGGTCGCTTGCAATAGTGGGTGGAAACCCCGCCCGGTAAGGCGTAGCCGCGCCACCGGTAGCCAGCTTTGGAGGTATCGCAGTAATGCGGAAACTTAAGCGTAAGCGGTTAGGTAGTAGGCCTGAAAGTGATCGAACCCCGAAAATACCCAACGGCGCAGGACGATGGTATTGACGCCCCAGAAATCTACACGCGTGAACACGGATGGCCAGTGTTCGCGAGCTGCCCCGGGGTCTATGAGCCAGGCATGCTATACAGAGTACAAGCGGTAACTCGGGAGGCCCGCGCATCTCTCCGAAGATAGGAGTATGGCCGTACAACGCAGTAAACGGAGGAGGCCAAACGAAACGCGGGAGTCGGATGATGGTGTAGTACCGATGATAGCGGGTAATGCCGCAGGAGGAAAGACCATCACATCAAGAGGTTCTCTCTATGGGAAACATTTTCTATACACAGGGATAGGAGAAAGAATGGGAACAAAACTGGAGAGGATAAGCGAACTGATAGCCCAGAACCCCAAAATGGTGTTCACGTCACTATATCACCTGATAGACGCTGACTTACTGAGGCAGTGTCATCAAGAGATGAACGGGAGAAAAGCGACCGGCGTGGACAAAGTAACGAAAGACGCATACGAAGCCAATTTGGAAAAGAACCTAAGCAACCTTGTAACCAGACTCAAAGGGAAAAACTACCGACCACAGCCGTCGCTGCGAGTCTACATCCCCAAGGCAAACGGAAAAATGCGGCCACTGGGAATCGCGGCGTACGAAGACAAGCTCGTGCAAGATGCGCTCAGCCGTATCTTGTCGGCAGTCTTTGAAGGCAGGCTCAACGACAGTATACACGGTTTTCGCCCGAATTGTAACTGCCATACCGCGCTCCGAGCGTTGAACACGCTTATAGAGAAAGGCAGAACGAATTATATTGTTGATGCTGATATCAAGGGATATTTTAACAACATGCAGCACGGCACAATTCTGAAACTCGTCAAGTTCAGACTGGCCGACCCTAACATCCTGTGGCTGATCAAGAAAACCCTGACGGCAGGTGTACAGGAAGAAGGGAAATGGCGCGCAACGAGCAAGGGATCGGAGCAAGGCAATCTGGCATCACCAATCATCGCGGACATTTACATGCACTACGCTTTGGCGCTGTGGTTTGACAAGATATTCAAGCCCACTTGCCGGGGGGAGTGTGGGTTGGTTATCTATGCCGACGATTTTGTGGCAACATTTCAGTATAAGGACGAAGCGAGGCGTTTCCTCGAAGCAGTGGGAAAACGATTCAGAGAGTTCGGGCTTGAACTGGAGCCAGAGAAAACGTGACTGATTGAGTTCGGTAAGTTCGCCCAAGAAAATAGAAGGCGGCAAGGGCTGGGGAAACCGGAGACATTCGATTTCTTAGGATTTACGCACTATTGTTCTAAGAGCCAAAAAGGATATTTCCGGGTCAAGAGAAAGACGTCCAAGAAGAAAATGAGGCTGCGGTTGGAAGAGATGAACGAATGGATTAAAGAAAACCGCCATCTGCCAATCAGTACGATGTTCGAGGCGCTGAACTTGAAATTGCGCGGTCATTATCAATATTATGGCATCACTGACAATAGCCCGAGCATCCACACCTACTACTTCCGGACGGTACACGCACTTTTCAAATGGTTGAATCGCAGAAGCCAAAAACGCAGTTACGCATGGGAAGGATTCAATGACTTACTTAAGATGTTTCCGCTAGCGCTTCCAAGCGTTCGAGTAAGCATTTACGGCTAACAGCAAGCAAATCTCAAGATGAAGAGCCGTGTGCGTTAATTGCGCCTGCACGGATCTGGTGTGCCACGAAAGGCACAAAGGTGATGAGGGAAGGTCCTTCGGTGGGGGCTATGCAGGTAGACCTATCAAACAACCCTATGCTGCTGTGGTCAAAAG
>VEPD01000300.1 GCA_012027035.1 Ruminiclostridium sp.
CCAATATGATACATGGAACAACATTGACGACATATCCCTGTATGTTATCGTTGAAAACCCCGATAGTAATTGGAAGGGAAGAGTCGGATTAATAACGAGTATTTTCAATGAAATAGAAATTGACGCAGAAAACACTTATGCTATAGTTTGCGGACCTCCGGTCATGTTCAAGTTTGTTTGCAACAGGCTAACCGAGGTTGGTATTCCCATGCATAAGATGTTTGTTTCTCTTGAAAGAAGAATGCATTGCGGAATGGGAAAATGCTGCAGATGTAATGTTGGTCACACTTACACATGCCTGGATGGACCGGTATTTGATTATTGGACGGTCATGAATCTTAAGGAAGCTATATAAAGCTTAAGGAGTATGATGATATGAAATTTTTAGGCGTTGATTTAGTTAAACCAAAAGTTGCGTTTTTCGATTTTACCAGTTGTGAAGGATGCCAGCTTTCCATAGTAAATAAAGAGGATACGCTGGTTGACTTTTTGTCTTTAGTTGATGTTGTCAATTTCAGAGAAGCAATATCCGACCATGGCGAAAATTATGAAATAGCATTTATTGAAGGCGCCATTTCACGTGAAGACGAAATTCAACGTTTACAGAAAATTCGGCTTAAAGCTAAAGTTTTGGTAGCAATGGGCGCTTGTGCCTGCTTTGGCGGCGTAAATCAACTAAGGAATAAATTTGAGAATAACTTGAGTTGGGTAAAAATAGAGGTTTATGGAGATTATCCGATTGAAACGAATAGCAGGGTCTTAGCTGTAGATGAAGTTGTACATGTCGATTTAAAAATATATGGATGCCCTCCGTCAAAAGCCGAGATTGAAAAAGTTGTTCAAATGATTGCGCTTAAGAAAGTATATAATTATCCAAAGTATCCTGTTTGTATGGAATGTAAAGCTAATGGCAACGTGTGCCTTTACGATTATGGGAAAATGTGCCTTGGCCCCATTACACGGGCAGGCTGCGGAGCAATATGCGCTACTGCGAAAAGAGGTTGTTTTGGATGCAGGGGACCGGCAGAAGAACCTAATTTGGAGCAGCTGAAGCAAATTATGCTCAGAGAGGGATTTACCAAAGAACAGATTTTTGAGAGATTAAGTATTTTCGGTGGTTTTTCCGATAAGGAGGAGGATGCCGTATGAAAAAAGATATCAATATAGATATCCATCACTTAACTCGTGTAGAAGGGCATGGAAATATAAAAATAAAAGTGGTCGGGGGCAAAATTGAAGAAGCAAAATGGGAAGTTGTTGAGACCCCAAGATTTTTTGAAGCCATGCTTGTGGGTAAATCATATGAAATTGTTTCATATATAACATCCAGGATATGCGGAATATGCTCAATAGGCCATACCCTTGCAAGTATAAGGGCGACTGAAAATGCATTTGGAATTAAACCAACTGCCCAAACAAAGGGATTAAGGCTGCTTTTAAAGCACTCCGAAACACTGCAAAGCCATGTGCTTCACTTGTATTTTCTTGTAGCGCCTGATTTTTTAGGTCTGAAAAGCGTTGTACCGTTAATCGATTCCAACCCTGAAATTGTTGGAATAGCTGCCACCTTGAAGAAACTTGCAAATGATATGTGCGACGTCATAGGCGGAAGGACAATTCACCCGCTGACACCGGTTGTCGGCGGATTCACAAAGACTCCGACCGCTGCTGAATTGAAGGCGCTCAAAGATAGAATAATTGCTGCGGTGCCTTTGGTTGAGAAAACCGTTGAGATTATAAAAACCTTTAAGCTGCCCGATTTCACCAGGGAAACAGAATTCGTTTCACTAAAGGGTGAAAATGAATATCCTTTTATTGGCGGAAACCTGATTTCAACAGACGGAGTAAATAAGCCGGAAAAGGATTACAGGCAAAAGACGAATGAATATATGGTAAATCAATCCACTTCCAAGTGGACGGAACTAAGCAGAAAATCATACGCTGTCGGGGCGCTTGCAAGACTGAATAACAACTATCAGTTCCTGCATCCGAAAGCTAAGGAAGTTTCTGAACTGTTTGGTTTAAAACCTGTAAACCATAATCCTTATATGAATAATATCGCCCAGCTTGTCGAGGTTGTACATGTTGCTTACGAAGCCATAGCGATCATTGATTCGTTAATAAACGCCGGACTTAAGGACGAGCCGGTAAAGGTAGAGGTAAAGGCGGGAGTCGGAGTGGGTGCGGTAGAGGTTCCAAGAGGGATATTATATCACGAATACGAATATGATAAAAACGGCAAAATACGCAAGAGCAATTGCATCATTCCTACCGGACAAAATCATGCAAACATCCACTATGACATACAAGAACTCGCAAGTTATTATTATAGCCAAAATAAATCAGATAAAGAGATAGAATTGTTGGCTGAAATGCTGGTAAGAGCATACGACCCGTGTATTTCATGCTCTGTTCACTAAGTACAGCTCTTCATAAATATGTTACCAGAGAGAGTAGTGCATATCAGTAAGATTATGTGCAATAGTAAGGTATTTACTTCTTGCAAAGATAAGTTCGCAATAAACTCCTAATGAAAGCGGAAAAGATAACCAGCCTGTCATTCAGGATGCTTCACGAACAGATTCTAATGGTATTACTTGCTCCAATGAGGGCGCTGGG
>VEPD01000403.1 GCA_012027035.1 Ruminiclostridium sp.
GATCAATACTATAGCAGCAGCCATTCGCTCAAGATTGTGTCAAGTTCAGGCGCTTTAACAAGGTGGCTAAGTAAAAACACATCAATTCCCGCACAAGCAGGGAAAACATATACAGCTGCCGCATGGATGAAGACCAGCAGCGCAGCAGGAACTGGAGCCAATCTCACTATTAATTTCTGGAACTCTTCACTGACTTATCTTGGCGGATACGATTCTTCACATAAGACAGGGACATCTGACTGGTCACAGCTCACAGCATCAGGGATAGCCCCTGCAGGTACAGCTTATGTAAGAATCGAATTAAGGCTCAATAATACAGGAACCTTGTGGTCGGATGACATAGTGCTGACAAGTAATTAAATGAGATAGTGGTGGTAGGATAATTGTTCTGCCACCTCTATATTTTTATCATCAATATTAAAAAATAGCAGTCAACATTAAATAAATGATATTTGAATTATTAATAATTGATTATGTTTATTAAATATTCAAAATTTACTTTTATTTAATAAGCTTACATAATGATATTATAGGCATAGGGAAATAATAATCCTGTTGTCAAAAAAACAAATCTATTAGAGGAGGAATGTATTTATGAGAACCAGGTTTACCCGTATTACCGCACTGTTTGTATCCTTATTATTAGCGGTATCTTTGTTTGCAGGATGTGGTACAAAAA
Organism: Ruminiclostridium sp.; assembly: GCA_012027035.1. Lineage (GTDB taxonomy): Bacteria > Bacillota > Clostridia > Acetivibrionales > DTU013 > MnB-11. The sequence goes on from VEPD01000403.1 coordinate 680, forward strand.
CAGGCGAGGAACCTACTACACAGCCTACTACCAAAGGCACAACTGCCGCGCCCAGCGAAACGAAAGCTCCGTTACCGATTGTGACCACACCGCTGACGCTGTCCTATGCCACAACATGGGGCAATCCTTTACTCTACAATTCGATTAATGATGTAACAAGTTACAAGGAGATGGAGAAAAGGACAGGGATCCATATCGATTTCAGGAATATAGCTGCTGATCAAGCAGAAGAGCAATTTAATCTGATGATGGCATCAGGAGACCTTCCCGATATAATTGACTGGCAATGGAATGAAGTAAGAAAATCTATAGATACGTTTATAGATGAAGGATTATTTGTAAAATTAAATGATTGGGTTGATAAATTTGCTCCTAACTACAATAAGCTTCTTGACAGCAAGCCGGTTTACAGAAAAGAAATAATGACTAACGGCGGAAATATTTCCGGCTTTATGGATTTTGGCAGCGATGAGTCGGTACAAGTATGGTATGGTCCCGTTATAAGGGGAGACTGGCTGGAAAAACTCGGTTTGAAAATACCTGTCACAAATGATGATTGGTATACTGTGTTAAAAGCATTCAAAGAAAAGGATCCTAACGGAAACGGCAAGCCGGATGAACTCCCTATAACCTTCAATACATGGGGTAACGGTCTCATAGCATTTACAGCGGCAAACGCTTTCGTGGGTGCATGGGGAATAGGGTTCGGTTATTACCAGGAAAACGGGATCATTAAATACGGTCCTTTGGAGCCTGGGTTCAAAGATTTTATTATTATGATAAACAAGTGGTATAAAGAGAAATTAGTAGACCCTGATTATGCTGCAACGGATGGCGCCGGTAATGACGCTAAAATATTGAATGAACAAATAGGCAGTTTTTTTGCAGGCGCTTCAGGCGGAATAGGAAATTACACCGGTAGATTTAAAACTGTAAATCCAAATGCTAAATTTATAGCCGCTCCTTACCCTGTTTTAAAAGCAGGCGACAAACCGCAGCTCGGACAGAATAACGGCAACATAGTTTTCGATGGCGCAGTAATTACCAAGTCATGTAAAAATGTGGAGGAAGCAGTAAGGTGGCTTGATTACCAATATAGTGAAGAGGGTAGCTTGTTAATCAATTTTGGTATAGAGGGCCAGACGTATAATATGGTGGATGGACAGCCTGTATTTACCGATGCTATTTTAAAACCAGCCACCGGTACGGTTGACGATGCATTAGCATTAAATACATCCGGTAATCATGGCGGACCTCACATTTCGGATTCACGAATGTACTTCCAGGTAACAGCCCTGCCGCAGCAAAGGGAAGCTTTAAAGACATGGGTAACAAGTACGGAAAAGAATCTTCCGACTACTTTTAAAATGGATGCTGCAGATATAGAAAGAAATGCGACAAAGGAAACAGATATCAATACTTATGTGTCTGAAATGGTAAATAAATTTATTATGGGCGCTGAACCTATTGAAAATTTCGACGCATTCGTAAACAAACTGAAGGAATTGGATATTGCTTCACTTATAAAAGCAAGGCAAACCGCACTGGATAAATTTAATGCACGATAAAACTAACCTTCCATACTAATGATGTAATTGGATCTGTTATTCACTGTATTGGGAAGCGGAAAACCGCTTCCCAATACAAATTATTATTGAATGAAGGACTAAACCTATGATAATCGAGAGAGATGAAAAATTAAAAAAGTCATTAATGGCTTTTTCTAAAGTGAATATGCCGCAAATGAAAAAAACATTAAAGATTGTCACCAAGGATTTAAAAATGAATAGGTACATATATTTAATGCTGATACCCGTTCTTTTATATTTTATTATTTTTCGGTATGTGCCTATGTATGGCGTTCAAATAGCGTTTAAAAACTATAGCTTCAGTAAAGGCTTTTGGGGAAGTAGTTGGGTCGGATTGCAAAATTTTGCGGATTTTTTCAGCAGTATATAC